>QILY01000255.1 GCA_003232155.1 Maribacter sp. | reverse complement strand
AAAATAAACAAACTGGAGCGCAAAGATGAAGAAACACCATATGATGAACTGTTGAACTGGTTTTTTCAAGGAGAGGGTTTTGAATTATTGGATGACTTTACTGATGAAGAATACAAAAGAACTTTAGATAGTGTACCTGCCTTGAATGAATTGGTGCGTGAACACCAACCCGATTTTCCAAAATCGGACATCTATTTCTTAAAAGAATTAATTTTATGGGGACTTGTAGCCCATAAAAAACTTAATAAACACCGCTTTGCAGAAGGCTACCAATTCAAAGATTTATACGGTAGTTTTATTAGTGGCTTATAAAACAAAAAAGCCCTTCTGTATAGGAAGGGCTTTCTCTTTCATAACAATTTGTCTCCCATTTAAACCTGATATGCAGGTAGGTTAAAAATAAAAGAACTTCCTTCTGAGGGTTTGCTCAATACCGTTATAGTAGTATCATGTAAATCCATGATTTTTTTAACGATGGCAAGACCTAAGCCGTAACCTTGTTTTTTTGCACTTTTGTTTACCTGTTTGTAGCGGTCAAAAATATAGGGCTGCTCGTTTATAGGTATTCCTGTGCCTGTATCAGTAATATTAATTTCTATATTCTCACCTATTTTATGAAGCGATACGATTACTTTTCCTTTAGGTTCTGTATATTTAATTGCATTTTCTATAAGGTTCTGCAACGCTCTTTCTACTAAACTTACGTCAGCATATACCATAGTATTTTCATTGGGGTTGTCTAATTGCAATTTTATTTGTTTTTTTTCTGCTAAGACCTTGAATTTTGCAATTAAATCATGAGAAAGCTCTGTAATAGAGAAAGGCTCTTTTATAGGCGTAACCTGTTCCGCCTCAAATTTCGAATACTCGAACAACTGGTTGATTAAATTTGACAGTTTATCAACATTATCATGGGTTATTTGTATATATTCTTGTTTTTCATCCTCAGTCAATGAATCTCTTTTTATTTGTAAAGTTTCTACGTATCCTTTTAAAATTGCCAATGGAGTTCTTAAATCATGCGAAACGTTTGCAATAAGCTCTCTACGTAGGGTGTCAATAGATTTCATTTTATCCATATTACTTACAATAGTATCTGCCATTTCATTAAAAGAGAGCGCAAAAACTTCGATATCAGAATTTTCTGGTTTTTTGATTCGGGCCTCTAAATCACCTTCTTGGAATTTACGCACCGTTCGGGTCATTAATCTCAGATTTTTAGTTAAGAACCAAATACTTAACAATCCGATTATAGCTGCAAAAGTCATAGTTAGTAAGATTGCACCAATGCCTAATTTTGTGAAATATTGCTCTAATAAATTATTACTTATTAGTTGAAATTCTTTGCCTGCAAGTATAATGTACACAAATCCTTCACGACCATCTATAGCATAAGGGGCGGCAGAAAATATTTTTTGAGAGTCTTTGTTTCTTGGATCATCGCCTAAAATAAATTCTTGTCCGTGAGATTTAATAAAAGATTGAATGGGAGCTAAGGAAACTTTATTCTCTGGAGAATTATCACTTGGGTCTAATACAACCGAATATAATATACCACCGGTTTTATCTAATAAATATACTTCAATACTTCTATTGACAGCCATCATATCGTGCATGATATCTCCGAACAATGATTTGTTTACACTCCCATCTTCAAGAAAAGGAGAAGCATTTTGAAATTTTTCTTCTATGAGATGATTGGCAACATCGGCATTTATACGCTGAGCAGTAGCTTGATTATATTTATTAGCAAAATAGCCCGTAATTAAAATGTATGATGCGCCCATTAGTAAAATAATGAGAATAAATGCAATCCATAGTTTTTTTACTAATCTAGGAGTTAATGTTTTTTCTGCTGCGCTCATATTACGATATCTTCATTAAATTTATAGCCAACGCCCCAAGTGGTCAAAATATAAGTTGGGTTGGCCATATCTGATTCTATTTTGGCTCTCAATCTATTGATATGGGAGTTTACAGTGTGCTCATAACCTTCAAAGTTATATCCCCAAATCATATTTAACAACTCTGTTCTAGTGTAGTTTCTACCTGGGTTTGAAGCCATTAATACCAATAGTTCAAATTCTTTGGGCGAAAGCTCAATTCTTTTATTATCCACTAAAACCTTACGTTTATCTATATCTATATGTAAATTTTCCACAGAGATTAAAGTTAAATCTTTTTCCTTGGTTTTTTTGGAGTCCGATCTTCGCATTACCGCTTTTATTCGTGCCAATAACTCGCGTATACTGAAGGGTTTGGTAATATAATCATCAGCACCAATTTCTAAACCTAATACACGATCTATTTCTTCAGATTTTGCAGTTAGCATAATTACTGGAGTATTCTTCACTTCTCTTAGCTTTTTACATATTTCAACGCCATCCATTGTAGGTAGCGTTAAATCCAGTAAAATAAGATCGTAATCATTTTCTAGGGCCATGTTTAGGCCCACTTCCCCATCCATAGCTTTTGAGGTGGAATAAATAAGATCGGTAAGATGTATCTCTAAGAGTTTTATAATCTCTGGATCATCTTCTATAATGAGTATCTGTTTCATAATTATAAGTTACGAAAAAAGTTAAAAAGTATCACAAAATTGTCACACGCATATCAAAAAATAAAAAAAGTAAGCTTTGTTTTCGAAACTACTTTATTTATCAATGTTTCTCAAAGAATTAATCTTATAACTAGTCGAATATGTCACAAAACCTTAACCCGCATTATTCACGGGTTTTCGTTATGAAAAGCCAAAATACCAATAGAAACCTAACGAAGTGGTTCACGAACTCCTTTGAAAAAAATAAAAAATCGTGAGCTAATTGGGAAGCGAAGAGGTTTTTTAGAGAAAGAATTGTAGCCCAATTTTGAGCTGAACAAATTTCGAGCATCTGCCGTCAGGCAGGTTTTCAATTATAGCAGGTAGTTTGGTTTTGGAATAGAATATCCGTGAATAATGCGGGTTAACGGAATTCCTCAAAAAGTTTATGTTTTTATAACCTCTGTGAGGTTCAATAATAGTAACACTAATCAGTTTGAATAAAAGGACCGAATAATTTGGATCCTAAGTATTGATTTTTGGATCTTTCAATTATCGACAAGAATAAAATGATATCGGAACTGATTATTCGCCTTGAAAAGCTCGAAAGGTACTTACTAGCTATGTTTTATGTACGTTATTCTATGCCATTTTCCTTTTCCTTTTCCTTTTCCTTTTTGAATATAATGTATGAATATACTATTGGAACGATAGAAATTAATCCTGTAACTATTAAGAATAAAGTAAAATTCGGCTGTTTGTCTAAAATTAAACTAGAAAGCACAACAATAATTCCACCCATAAACCACATCTTTCCGCCTAATTTATGCGTCTCTTTCCAAACTGTTTCATTTTCAAGAGTCCAAGGTGTTCTAATTCCTATGAAGTAATTTGCTTTTATTGTTTTAGAATAGTTGCCAAGAATTATATATAATGCTCCAATTAATAAAATAATATAATTTGGATTAGTGAAAGATTGATTTTTAGCTGAATATAGTATAAACAATGCTAATACAGACATAATGGATGTGATTAAAACCTTTATGGTTTGAAGTTTATTGGTCTCAAATTGGGGTCTAAAACCCTGCAATTTCATTGCAGAACTTTAGTGCTACGAAAAAATTTATACATTCGTATTAATGAGT
>QILY01000034.1 GCA_003232155.1 Maribacter sp. | reverse complement strand
GATTGTACAATTGCTCTGACTGCATTAACGTTTTTATGCTTTCATCATCCGGGCCATCGTTAAAATCACCCATAATAATATAATTGGGGCTAGCCACATCTACTTCGATCTTAGCCATAAAAGCTTTAATAGTTTCAGCTGCTTTTACCCTCTTAGCACTTGATTCTTGTCCCCCATCACGCCTAGAAGGCCAATGATTAACAAAAACATGTACCTCTTCACCGTTCAGCTTACCCTTTACATATATATAAAATATCACGTGTGGTATCTTGGCGGCCATTGTCTTCGAACAATACTAAAGCTATAGGTTCAGAGTACAAAACTTCAAAATGTTCTTTACAATAAATAAGTGCCGTATCAATACCTCGTTCATCAGGTGAATCATAATGAACATAGCCATAATTGGTAGTACGTAAAGGCTCAGCATCAATAAGATCTTGCATTACCCGCTCATTTTCTACTTCTGCAACACCAACCAATACAGGTGACGTTTTAGTTTTTTCATTTCCTATTTCAGAAATGGTCTTAGCTAATTTATACAGCTTGCGCTTGTAGCGTTTCAATGACCACTTTTTGAATCCTGAAGGCGTGAAATCATCATCCAATGTTTTCGGGTCATCTTCAGTATCAAAAAGGTTCTCAAGGTTGTAGAAAGCTATAGTATATATACTATCGCCCTTTTTCTTCTTCTTAATAAATTGAGAAATCATGCTCTTTTAGATAGAATTGCTAAATTTACGAAAATCGTTGGCGTATTGATTAGATTTGCACTTTAAATGGTTATATGCTAGAAAAGAAGTCCATAGATTATGAAAAGGCCGTATTGATCGGCATTATGAACAGGGAGCAAAATGAAGAGAAGGTCACCGAGTACCTTGACGAGCTTGAATTTCTCACCTATACTGCAGGCGGGGAAGTTTACAAGCGTTTTGTACAACGTATGGATGTTCCTAACCCAAAGACCCTTATTGGTAGCGGTAAAATGCTTGAAGTCGAAGCCTATGTAGAAGAGCATGAAATAGGATCAGTGATTTTTGATGATGAACTTTCCCCTGCCCAACAACGTAATATTGAAAAACAATTGCGTTGCAAAATTATTGACCGTACCAGTCTCATTCTAGATATTTTCGCCCAACGTGCACAGACCAGTTATGCCCGTACCCAAGTTGAACTGGCACAATATGAATATTTATTGCCCCGACTTACTGGGCTATGGACACACCTTGAACGTCAAAAAGGGGGTATTGGAATGCGTGGCCCTGGAGAGACCGAAATAGAGACCGATAGGCGTATTGTTCGTGACCGGATTACTTTATTGAAAAAGAAGTTGCTAAAAATAGATAGGCAAATGGGTGTGCAACGTGGCAATCGAGGGGCTTTGGTCCGTGTTGCCTTGGTAGGGTATACCAACGTTGGCAAATCAACATTAATGAACGTTGTCAGTAAAAGCAATGTGTTTGCAGAAAACAAGCTTTTTGCCACCTTAGATACTACCGTAAGAAAAGTGGTCATTGGCAATCTGCCCTTTTTATTGAGCGATACCGTAGGTTTTATCCGCAAACTGCCCACGCAATTGGTCGAAAGTTTTAAAAGTACTTTAGATGAAGTTCGCGAGGCTGATCTATTATTACATGTGGTCGATATTTCGCATCCTCAATTTGAAGAGCATATTGAGGCGGTACATAAGGTTTTAGATGAAATAAAAAGTGGCGACAAAAAAATCATCATGGTATTTAATAAGATAGACCGGTACCAATATGAGACCATTGATGATGACGATCTACTGACTGAAAAGACCGGCAGGCATTTTACCCTTGACGAGTGGAAAAAAACATGGATGGAAAAAGTAGGCGATAGAGCCCTCTTCATTTCAGCACTCAACAAAGAGAACCTGGACGATTTTCGCAAACGCGTTTATGATGAAGTTCGCGATATTCACGTAACCCGCTTTCCGTATAACAACTTCTTGTACCCAGAACATTTAGACGAGTATTAAGAGGCTGTTTTGAAATATGTCGTTAGAATTGTTATTACCTATTTTTGATGCAGAACAAGGCAAAATTTTTAAGCATAGCATCGCTACGGTTTAAAATTTTAACGAAGTTATGCGCAAAAAGAGGTAATAAGAAAATAACCGAGATATTTCAAAACAGCCTCTAAGCTTTTTTTAATTTTATGGGCGCAACCACGAAAAGGCGGTCGGGCTTTTCGCTGTATTTTTTCTAGCTAAAATGCTAGAAAAAGATGCCGCTTCAATCCCTTGCGCAAAAAACAAGGTGCAGTTATCGGGTATTTTAGTAGTTCATCGGGCACACAACATTATAAGATCAGTTCACAACAAAAATTTAACTAAACCCCAAACCCATAGTACATTTACCGTATAATTAAGTGATAGTGTTTTGCCCCAAATCGAAACTTTGAACTTAACTGAAAGCAAAGGTTTTCCCAAAAACCGGAACTTGACCGAAAAATTGCCCGTTAGTTAAGCGGGAACAAATTTTACAGATTACCTACTTACTAAAAAATGCCCTTCATTACAGAGGGCATTTTTTAATTACAATAAAACTGTAAAAATCATGTAATTCATTGATTACACAACACACTTTAACTTGTTTCACAACATATTTAGATAGGTTCACAACAAAAATTTAGCAAAGTTGGACTACCCAATTACATTCGCTTTGTATTTATGATTTAATGTTGTCCCAATGAAACAACATCTTAACCAAAAATGTTTTATTTACTATATCTCAACCAGATTCAACGTATCCTACTTAACTAAAAAACGCCCTAACAAATGTTGGGGCGTTTTACTTTTTTTATAACGAGTTCTTATGGACTTATAAAGAATAGTTCAGACCAAATAACCAGTATGACTGTGTTTGATTATCAATAGTATCAAAAGTTGCTCCTGCATTACCCAAAGTGTTCAACTCATAATTTAGGGTCTCTTGCGGATTGCCCCTTAACCCGAATTCAAAACCTACACCTATTTTACCAAAGAGCGTATACCCAAAAGAGTTGGTCCATGTCCAATTGCTCAAATCAGAGCTGGTATAACTTTGAAAAAGGGAGAAATTCGTTTTAAAACTAACATCGTTCAACTGTCTTGTATAATCAGCAACGATTTTAGCACCTAGTGAAGATTCAAAAATATCATCCTCTGAACTAAACACAAAATTATAGTTTAAAGGGTGTATCACTACTACCAAATCAGGCAAGGGAGTCCATGTAGCACCTATACCAAGATCTAAATACCCTGGGTCGTTAAAATTACTTAAGAGCGTTGTTCTATATTCGCCCAATGCCGATATGGCAAAACTTTTACTGATGTTACGGCCATAGAGTGAAGAAATATTGAATACATCGGTAGCCTGCTGAAAACTGTCGTCATCAGTATCAATGTCCTTATCATCAATTTTTACCCATTGTAAATTAATATTGGTTGAATTTCTCCAGAAAAACTTCTCTTTTTTCAAATTAGCAAAAGCATTTACTGTAAACCCAATATTGCCGGCAGAAGAATTCGGAATTCCTTTTGAAAACCAATTGTTAAATCCTGAGAAGTTCCCGCCAATTGTTCCGAACGCTCCTTTTTTCCAACCGGGCAGGGCATCAATTTGGGTCTGTAAAGCATCAACTCTACCTTGAATAGCTGCTATTGAATCTTTTTTAGGACCTTGTAGTGCCTTTAGCTCATCTGCCGTTTGGGCATAACTAGATGTCATAGCGAACACTGCCGCTAATGTGAGTACTAATTTTTTCATAATGTTTAGTGTTTTTAATGCTCAAATGTAAGAATTATACCAAAAAGAGAAAGAAAATTATTTGGTTATTTTCTTTTGTACAGGGGTACTGAAGAGCATGCCTCACCATACATAACGCTTTTTGCAACGGTCTGTATTTTTGCAGTTATCCATATATATGCGTTGGGCGGAACGGGTTTATTACT
>QILY01000191.1 GCA_003232155.1 Maribacter sp. | reverse complement strand
CACTAAGCCTATCAGTGCCAAAATACATCAACCAATTGCCCCGTACCCTCTTGTTGTGCAAGAGGGTACGGGGCAAAACTAACAATCTTCCAGTTGATCGTGATACTATTTCATGATTTAAAAGAACGTTACCTCCCCAGTTGAAACATTGTACATTCCCCCGACTATTGTAATTTCATTGCTTTTTTCCATTTCCAACAGTATAGGGCTATTTTTCCGTATGTTTTCTAAGGTAAGATGCACATTTTTAGCAGCTACATTATCTACAAATTCAAGGTTGCCAGAATTTCTAAGGCTTTCATCTTTGGGTTCTGAGACGGCTTCGACCGCAGGTTCGATTTTATTGATCAAAGCCGTTAAATTTCCCAATCTAGCATGGTCGCAAGCTCCTTTTACAGCGCCACAGCTGGTATGGCCCAACACTACTACCAACTTGGTCCCTGCCAGTTTACAGGCAAACTCCATACTGCCCAAAATATCTTCGTTTACAAAGTTTCCTGCTATACGAATACTGAAAATATCGCCCAAGCCCTGATCAAAGATCAATTCTGATGATACCCTTGAGTCTATGCAGCTTAGGATGGTAGCAAACGGAAATTGTCCCTTACTGGTGTCATTGACCTGTTCGAGTAGGCTTCTGTTCGCCCTCAAATTGTTTTGAAACCTAAGGTTTCCCGTTTTTAAGAATTGTAATGACTTTTCGGGTGTCATTGTTGCCTGTGTTTCTTTTGTATGTGCTTTCATAATAAATATTATTTTGTTATTTCTTGATTATGCCCCTTTAGTTCCCATAATTAGGATAGGTACTCTAAGCTTTTGAATTGTTTTATTCAATCGTATATTGGATTCTGTAAGTTGTTCCATAAAGCTATTTTTCTTTTTTCTACGTCCCGCAAATAATAGCTCAATTTTATTCTTGGATATATAGCTTGAAAGTCCATCAATTGCATTATTGCCTTCTTCAAATTCATAGTCAATAGCTTTAGGAATTGTGTTGCTGATGTTCAATTGAGCCAATACTTCCTTGTTTAGGGTATTTTCCGAATTCTTGTGAACGCTGAAGAACTTGATTGGTTTTTTAGTCTGTTCACTAAGGATTTTAGGTATTTCAATAGCACTATCTTCGAGATTGTCACTGAAAAAACCTATTGAAATTTCATCTAGGGATTTAAACTTCATTTCTTCTCCGGCTATTAATAGGGCTCCTGAATGGTTATTCAATAAAAATCGGGTTACACCATCGCCGAGGAAATTCACTAGCTTTTGATCTCTTCTTCCAAGAACAACAATATCTGGGTTGGTTTTCTCAATATGTTCCTTAATCTCGTTTTTTACATTGCCAAAAGCGAAGTTGTAAATGATAGGGATGTTTTCTTCTTCTAAGATAAGGCTTACTAGGTCTTTAAGTTTTTTCTTAGTTGCATAGCGCTCCTCATATATGGAGCGCATTGCAGAAATTTGATTTTCATATTTGACGATATCTTTAGGAGCCTTTACTTGAAATATATCTATACCAGCATCTATTACCTTAGATAGGCTTACTGCATTTCTCAACGCGGTATAAGATTCTTGGGATAGATCCATAAGGACCAGTAACCTATATTTCGTTTTTAAATTTTGACTTTTCATGGTTCTACATTTTTAAATTTGTATTTACCCTACTAAGTATTCTTTGGTCTTAGTTTAAAAAATTCAATAAAACTTTTAGGGTTCTCAACAATTCCCCTTTCCGAAATAAGTTTTATATCAATATTTCTGTTCACTGCTTTTTCTGCAAAATCTTCGAGGATTTCAATGATATCATTATCCAGGTACCTCGTTTTTCTGACATCCAATTCTAAGTAGGTATCTCGCGGAAGACTGTCAAGCTCCTTAAGAATAGCGCCCTTGTTGAAAAAGGTCACTTCTTCGGCAAGGGTCATTTTAATCTTATGAATGCCATTACTTTTATCCTCAATATTTAGGAAATGGGAATTTTGGAAACTCTTTATAAGGATAACGACAATCCCAACGAGCAAACCAAGACCAATCCCTACTAAAAGATCTGTAAAAATGATGCCCAATACAGTTACCGTAAAGGGCAAAAACTGTTTCCACCCTAGCTTGTACATAGTTTTGAACAGTGCCGGTTTGGCCAATTTGTAACCTACTATAAATAGTACGGCCGCCAAAACAGAAAGCGGAATCATGTTTAACAATCTTGGTATCAATATCACAGAGATCAATAAGAAAAAACCGTGAATGATCGCAGACATTTTGGTCTTACCGCCCGATTGTATATTGGCAGAACTTCTAACAATTACCTGTGTAATGGGCAATCCGCCAATAAGTCCTGAAAGAATGTTACCTGTTCCTTGTGCCAATAATTCTCTATTGGTAGGGGTAACACGTTTTTCGGGGTCTAGCTTATCCGTTGCTTCAACACAAAGTAGTGTTTCCAAACTGGCAACTAAAGCAATGGTAAATGCAACTACCCAAATATCAGGATTGGTAATCGCGCTAAAATTTGGAAAGCTAAACTGTGCCAAAAAAGAAGAGGCATCCTTCGGAACGGGAACACTTACCAAATGTTCTGGAGAAATCCCAAAAGTTTCGTTGCCCAAGGTAACTACAAAAAAGACAATTCCTACTACAACCGCTACCAATGGCCCCTGTACCAACTTGAAAATCTTACCTTTTTCTGATAGGACCTTGTCCCATAACACTAAAATGACCAAACCAAGAATTGCTACAATAGTGGCACCCGGACTTATGTTGTTGAACGTATTCGCTATACTGGAAAAGGTATTTCCCCCATCGACCTGAAAAAATGCAAAATCGCCCTCGGGGTCGGCATCATAACCAAAAAAGTGGGGTATTTGTTTTAGGATGATGATAATTCCAATACCTGTCAACATTCCTTTAATTACGGATGAAGGAAAATAATATCCAATGATTCCCGCTTTTAGAACACCAAACAGAAATTGAATGGCCCCTCCTAAAACTACGGCCAATAGAAAATTCTCAAAATCGCCCAAAGTGCCTATTGCCGCCAACACTATTGCCGCCAATCCTGCTGCCGGTCCACTCACTCCTATTTGTGACCCGCTTAAAAAACCTACGACTATTCCGCCTATAATTCCTGCTATTATCCCTGAAAACAAGGGAGCCCCACTGGCCAAGGCAATCCCCAGACAAAGTGGCAATGCTACAAAGAATACAACGATACTTGACGGAAGGTCATTTTTAAGGTTCTTTAAAATTTTTAAATTACTCATATTATTTTTTGTTAAAATTATTCGTAAAGTACTGATAGTTATTGTTTTACTGAATACTTGATGGGTTTTGGTTATCTGTAAAATTGATTATTAACCACTCCGCTTTATATTCAGTTGGAAATCATTTTTTTTAAAGTATTAATAGGTGTATTATCTGATTAAAAATATCTAAGAAATAGTGAAATTTTTGGGAGGATGGAAGGGGGTTTCAGGGTAAAAATTTGTAAAACGTCTTTGGAAATTAAGAAAAGAATTATTTTTCTTATAAATGTCATCTGGATCAATCAAATTAGCTGCATAAAATTCCTGTCCTTCATTTCCACTCTCGCTCTCTATGACAAGCTTTTCCTTAGAGCTCTCTTCTGCGACAAGTTCAAATAACCCATGCCTTAATTCATCGAAATGAAAAATGACCTCGACAACCGGCTTGGCAGTAATAAATACCAGTAAACAAATAAAGGT
>QILY01000106.1 GCA_003232155.1 Maribacter sp. | reverse complement strand
GATGGTACGCGGTCTTATGAAGCTGGTGAAGTTTGGCATTTATTGGATACCCGTATGAATATGCCCATAAGCAAGATACCCATGCGTAATTTCAACCGCAGCAATTTTGACAAGTATACCACTTTGGTTATGGTATCTGGCCAATACAGTTTAACCAAAAAGCAACAAGAAAAAATCAAGGCATGGGTAAGTAAAGGGAATACTTTGATTACTATTGGAACGGCCAGCAAATGGGCAATTGACAAAAAATTGGTCAAAGAGAGACTAATAAATACAGAGAGAGATTCCTTGAAAAGGGATTCTATCAAAGTAGTCGATAGAAAACCTTATGTTGATGCCGGTGAAAACATAGGGAAAGAAAGTATAGGCGGCGTTATCCTTAGCGTTGATTTAGATATAACACACCCCTTGGCTTTTGGGTATCGTGACAGTTCGATTCCTGTTTATAAAAACAATACGGTTTGGTTATCGCCAAGCAAAAACGAATATGCAACAGTAGCCAAATATGCTAAGAATCCGCATATCGACGGATTCATCACTAAAAAAAATATGGAAGAAAACCTAAAACCTTCTGCTTCTTTAATTGTAAGTAAGTTAGGTAAGGGTAGAGTGATTTTATTTGCCGACAACCCTAATTTTAGAGGTAGTTGGTATGGTACAAACCGTTTGTTCTTAAACGCTTTGTTTTTAGGAGATAAAATTAATGTGCCTTCAAGAGATTGAAGACCGAAGGCATTGTTAACGAATAACTCAATAACCACAGTATGAAAAAAATAACCCTTCTCATCGCTTTAGTCCTGATTTCGACAAGTATGCTCTTAGCACAATCCGCAGATGGCGACGGCCCGCATTCACAACTAATTATTCGTGGTGTAATGCTGGTAAATGGCAATGGCGCTCCTCCACAAGGCCCTATTGATATTGTTGTTGAAAAAAATATCATCAAAAAGATTCAGGTAGTCGGTTATGACGGCGTACCCATTGATGAGTCTAAAAGACCCAAACTCAAGGCCGGCGGTAAAGAATTGGATTGTAACGGCATGTATCTAATGCCTGGTTTTATTGATATGCATACTCATATCGGAGGCGTGTCACAAGGGGCTGAGCCAGATTATGTTTTTAAGCTTTGGATGGCACATGGAGTAACCACAGTTCGGGAAGTTGGAGGAAGAGGCCCCGATTGGTCCCTAGACCTGAAACGTAAAAGTGTAAAGAACGAAATCGTTGCCCCACGAATCTTTAGTTATACGGGTTTTGGACAAACAAGTGAAAGTTTTAATCCCCTGAATGACATTCCGATCTCTACACCCGAACAAGCAAGGGCATGGGTACGCGCAAATGCTAAAGAAGGTGCCGATGGCATCAAATTCTTTGGGGCTGAACCTGAAATTATGGCTGCTGCTTTGGATGAAAACAAAAAATTGGGATTAGGTTCTGCATGCCACCATGCACAGCTGAGTGTTGCGAGATGGAATGTTTTGCATTCCGCTAGAGCCGGACTAACTTCTATGGAGCATTGGTACGGACTTCCAGAAGCTCTTTTTAATAATCGTACGATACAGAATTATCCGTTGGATTATAATTATCAGAATGAGCAACATCGTTTTGAAAATGCGGGAAAATTATGGGCTCAAGCTGCAAAACCCTATTCAGAACATTGGGAAAAAGTAATGACCGAATTATTAGATCTTGATTTTACTATTGACCCTACTTTCAATATCTATGAAGCAAGTCGTGATTTGCATCGTGCTCGACGCGCCGAATGGCATGAGGATTATACCTTGCCCTCTTTATGGGATTTTTATCAACCCAGTAAAATTTCACATGGTAGCTATTGGCACGATTGGGGTACAGAGCAAGAAGTTGCTTGGAGAGAGAATTTTCAATTATGGATGACCTTTATCAACGAATACAAAAACAGAGGAGGTCGCGTGACCGTAGGCTCTGATTCTGGATTCATATTTCAACTCTACGGTTTTGCTTTTATTCGTGAATTGGAATTACTACGTGAAGCAGGCTTCCATCCTTTAGAAGTGATTCGTTCTGCTACCTTAAACGGTGCCGAAGCTTTAGGCATGGATGATAAAATAGGATCTGTATCTATTGGTAAGCTGGCAGATTTTGTTGTAGTTGATGCCAATCCCCTAAAGAACTTAAAAGTATTATATGGTACAGGTGCCATAAAATTGACCGAAGACAATGAAGTCATTCGAGAAGGGGGTGTGAAATACACTATTAAGGATGGTATTATCTATGATGCAAAAGCTTTGTTAGAAGATGTAAAGCGGCAAGTTGATGAAGCAAAAGCAAAAACAGGATATAAAATTTTGCAGCCGGGGATTAAAGAGTAATGGAAATTAAGAACAATATTCAATTACAAGTATTCAAGAAGACTTAAAACAACTTTTTGAGTATGTTGAGCCTGCCGATAAAAACAATAAGGCGTTCCGAATAGGATTCTTTAGGAAAGCCTTACCCAAATTTGCATTATGGAATTGAAAAAATGAAAATCAAATATTATTTTCTTTTATTCGCGCGAACCTTTACCGGTTTCAATTCACCTTGTGGTTTTTTTGAAGCAACAATAAGAGCTCCAGCTAAAATAACAGTTACTAAAAGAATTGAGAATATCATAGTATAAGTTTTAAGGTTTGGCATATTTGCCCTGCCAGTGAAATGATTTCAAGTATTATGCCATTTTTGCTCTATTGCGCTTAGTTTTGAAGGCTAAGGCTTTCTTTATTCTAGAATTTTTGAACTTGTACAAACGAGCTACTTTATTTTCGGTAGTAATTTCAACTTTCGCAACATTGTTAGTAGGGTCAATGCTAGTAGCCAAAACAATATCCATTTTAATAGTGTCAACTTTAACATCGGCTTGTGTGTCTTGTGCAAGAGCAACAGCTCCTATAATAAGTACAAAAAATAAGGTTAAAACAGCTTTCATAATAATCATTTGGGTTACACCAAAGAAACTGTAGAATGGTATTTCGTAGAGAATTAAGTCGCTGAATGCCCTTATTTTTCGGTATTTGACAGAAATATAGGTGAAGTGTAAAAAATCATCGATAAGTGCTTTGAAAGCAAAAAACAACCTACCGAAGAAATGCGTTTTTAAACGGAGGTTTTTTAGTGTTACCCACTATTGCAATACAACCCACCGCACAAATAGCACATTTGGTTTTTTGCCGACACACAAGTCACCCCTAAAAAACCAAAAGAGCTATTTCTTTCCACCGCTCACAGACTGTTGATAAGTTTGACGGAATAAATCATTAAATATCCAAAAAGACTGATTACATTTGACATTAATTGTCAAATGTAATTAATCAAGTGATATTTCACAAATGAAAGAAAACAAAACAATAGGCGAAATACTCCGAGAAAACAGAGAGAAAAAAGGACTGCTTTTACGACACGTATCTGCCAAACTCGATATTGATACAGCAATACTCAGCAAAATAGAGAGAAGCGAACGAAAAGCAACAAAAGAACAAATCCTAAATCTTGCCGAAATATTCGATTTAGACAAAGACAATTTACTGATTCAGTACCTGAGCGAAAAAATACTTTATGAAATAAAGGATGAAGAACTTGGTAGTAAAGCACTAAAAGTAGCTGAACAGAAGATGAAATATATTAGTCGTAAGTTAAATGAGTTAAATAGTTGTAAGTTAAATAGTCGTAAGTCGAAAAGTCATAAGTTAGGATAATCACAAGAAAGATATAAAAATGAAAATACAGAAATTTGAAGATATTATTGCTTGGCAAAAAGCTCAAGACTTTGCAGTTGTAATTTACAACTCGTTTAATAAATCAAGAGATTTTGGCTTTAGAGACCAAATTCAACGAGCATCTGTTTCTATTTCAAATAATATTGCCGAGGGCTTTGATAGAATGAGTGATAAAGAATTTGTTCGGTTTTTGTACATAGCTCAAGCATCTTGTAGCGAAGTAAAATCGATGTTATATCTATCTAATAGACTCAATTATCTGGATGTTAAAACAACCAAGCAGTTTGTGGAAAATGCCAACGAAATTGGAAGAATAATTAGAGGACTAATAAAATCACTTAGTGAAAAGAAGTCATAAGTGAATGAGTCTAAAAAAGTCATAAGTCGAAGAGTCACTAGTCAAAAACTAACGACTAAAAAAATCATAAGTAAAAGAGTCGCTAGTCGAAAGACTAATTACTTACGACTCCCTAACACATGGAATTAAAATTAGAACTATTAGAGTATCAAGAAACCGCAATCAAATCTGTTGTGAATGTATTTGACGGAAACGACAAAAACACATTTGATAATGCTTGTACGGATGGTATTCGTTCAAATATTTGTACGCTCTCAAATGAGCAATTAACAGAAAACATCAAATCCATTCTTCTTGAAAACGGAATTGATGAAGAAATTGCTAAACTTGAAGAAGTACGAGAGTTAACTATCGAAATGGAAACAGGAACAGGGAAAACCCTTGTTTACATTAAGTCCATTTACGAAATGTTCAAGCATTATGGATTTACAAAATTTATCATCCTTGTTCCTTCGGTTGCAATTCGACAAGGAGTTTTAAGTACACTTTCAACTTTTGAAAAACAACTGGAAGAAATTTACGGATTTACACCAAAAACATTTGAATACAGTAGTAAACGATTAAATAAAGTAACCAATTTTGTAGAAGAACAACATCCACAAATAATGGTAATGACTTTGGCTTCTTTTAACTCGGAAGACAAAATTTTGAACCAAGCCAAAAGAGAAGACCTTTTTGCAAACATTCCTTTTATTGAAGCTATTGGGCGAACAAATCCAATTATCATAATGGATGAGCCACAAGAAGGAATGGACACGCCAAATTCCATTAAACAAATTGCTAAACTCAATCCTTTATTTAAAATTAGATATTCGGCAACTCATAAAGTTGCTAAAAACAAAACCTATCGTTTAACTCCTTATGACAGTTATAAACAAGGTTTAGTAAAGAAGATTGAAGTTTTAACCGTTACCGAAAAGAATGATGAAGCCACGTTAAAACTGGAACTTTCGGAAACCAAAAACGGAAAAAATCCAATACAAGCAAAAATTAGAGCTTGGCATCAATTGGCAAGTGGAAAGATTGAATTTAAGAATACAAAATGGCTGAAAGATGGCGATAACTTAGGAAAAGTAACTAACAACCCAAGTTATTTAAAATATTCTATTAGCAGAATAAACAAAAGTCTAAGGACTGGAAAATGGTCTGTTAGTTTTCATAATGGTGTTGAGATTTTTGAGAAACAAGCTTCTGGAAATGTACAAAGTATTTGGGCTTTACAATTAGAGTGGCTCATACTTCGCCACTTCACAAAAAAAGAAAAACTAAAAGAGAAAGGCATAAAATGCCTTTCTCTCATTTTTATTGATAAAGTTGCCAATTACGTAAGTGATGAGCCAATAATCAAAAATCTTTTTATTGAAAAATACAAAGAAATATATCCTGAATTTCACGACAATAAAGAACCGACCTCAGAGCATATTGAAATGATTCAAGGTTCTTATTTTGCCAAAACTACCAAAAACGAGTTTACAGATAATGAAACATCAATGCGTAAAAACAAAGATGTTTTTGACGCTATTTTAAAAGATAAACAAGGCTTGTTGAGCTTTGGAGATTCCATTTCCAATAAAATTGAATTCAT
>QILY01000138.1 GCA_003232155.1 Maribacter sp. | reverse complement strand
TAAAAAAAGTAGCATAAAACAGCTAACTTTACAAAATAGTAAGAAGCTTGTTATTAGATGATTATGGTTTTAGTTAGATGGAATTATTCACTTTTCACTTCTTACTTCTTACTTCTTACTTCTTACTTCTTACTTCTTACTTCTTCACTTTTTACTTTTCACTTTTCACTCTTAATTTAATAAAAGCCTCGTTTAAATATGTTAAAAAATTTAAAACACGAACTAATTGACCAAACTATTAATAACTATATAGCTTCGGAACGAGATAACTTAAGATTAAAATGTAATGACCAAAAAAGCCCAGAATATACTGTTCCGGGCTTTTAAATTTCCATTTTACAGGAAAAATGACAATCTTGAAAAGCTTATTTCTTCTTACCTTCCATTTTATCTTTCAACGCCTGTAAAGCTTCGTTAGCATCACCTAAAGTAGGTTTAGCTTCTTCAGCAGCGGCAACTTGTCTTTTCTCTGCAGCTTTTACATTACGTTTTTCTTCTTCTTTAAAGATAGCGGTATGACTTGCAACTACACGTTTAAAGTCTTTGTTGAATTCAATAATTTTGAATTCTGCTTCTTCACCTTTTCCTAATTTTTTACCATCTTCTTTCTCTAGGTGACGTTGCGGTACAAATGCCGTGATATCTTCATTGAATTCGATAGTAGCTCCTTTATCGACTATATCGGTAATAGCTGCTTTGTGAACTGTATCTAAAGCGAATTCAGTTTCATATTTATCCCAAGGATTTTCAGTAGTCTGTTTGTGGCCTAGGCTAAGCTTACGACCTTCAACATCTAATTCTAACACTTCAATTTCTAAAGTATCACCAACGGTTACAAACTCAGATGGATGCTTGATTTTCTTAGTCCAAGATAAATCAGAGATATAAATCAATCCATCAATACCTTCTTCCAATTCTACAAACACACCAAAATTAGTAAAGTTTCTAACAATACCTTTATGCTTGGAACCTACAGGATATTTAGTAGTAATATCGGTCCATGGGTCTGGTGTCATTTGCTTGATACCAAGAGACATTTTACGATCTTCTCTATCCAACGTTAAAACAACTGCCTCAACGGTATCACCTACTTTTACGAAATCTTGTGCAGAACGTAAATGTGTGGACCATGACATTTCAGAAACATGAATCAATCCTTCAACACCTTCAACAACTTCGATAAATGCACCGTAATCAGCAATAACGACTACTCTACCTTTTACTTTGTCACCAATCTTGATGTCTTCGCTCAGCGCTTCCCAAGGATGCTTCCCTAATTGCTTCAATCCTAATTGGATTCTTGATTTATTCTCATCAAAATCAAGGATAACAACGTTCAATTTCTGGTCTAGTTCAACAATCTCGTTCGGGTGGTTAATTCTACTCCAAGAAAGGTCGGTAATATGTACCAAACCATCAACACCACCAAGATCAATAAAGACACCGTAAGAAGTAATGTTTTTAACAATACCTTCAAGTACTTGTCCTTTTTCAAGTTGACTGATGATTTCTTTTTTCTGTTCTTCAATATCAGCTTCAATCAATGCTTTGTGCGATACAACAACGTTCTTGAATTCATGGTTGATTTTCACCACTTTGAATTCCATTGTTTTGTTCACATACTGATCGTAATCACGTATTGGCTTCACATCAATTTGAGAGCCTGGTAAGAAAGCTTCGATTCCGAATACATCGACGATCATACCACCTTTAGTTCTGCATTTTACAAAACCACTTACTACTTCTTCTTTATCGTGAGCTACATTTACACGATCCCAAGCCATAATGGTTCTGGCCTTTCTGTGAGAAAGTACCAATTGACCACTTTTGTCTTCACGAATATCGATTAAGACCTCAACCTTATCACCTACTTTTAAATCAGGATTGTAACGAAATTCGTTTAAAGAGATAACCCCTTCAGATTTTGCATTGATATCAATAATCGCTTCACGATCTGTAATATAAACTACAGTACCTTGAACAACCTCTTCATCTGCAGTATCTACAAAATTTTCGGAAACTAATTTTTCGAATTCCTCTAATTTAGAGTCTTCAACTTTCTCAATACCTTGTTCGTATTTTTCCCAATTAAAGTTTTCTAAAAATTCTTTTGGATCTTGAACAGGAACCTGTTCTTTTGTTTCTTCTACTACCTTTTCAGTAGTTTCTTGTTCAGTAGTTTCTTGAACTGCCTCAACAGTTTCTGGAGTAGCTGTTGTAGTTTCTTCTACTTCAGCTTTTGCTTTTTCTTCAGCCATCTTTATAGCTTAAAAATTTGTATTCTACGATGCTACAAGAGTTAAACGATTATCGCAGAAGATGTTATTTGCTTTTTTTCTTCCCCTTTTTCTCTTGATGTTTTCGCTAAAAAGGGCTGCAAAAATACAACTAAAATCTAAGTATCGCAACCTTATTCTCAAGTGATTAAGGACTCAAATACTATTATATGGGTTTTCTTCGCAAAACAAGCAATTATTACTATCTTGAACTTTCAAATATTAACCATTAAATAAACAATTATGAGTGTTAAAGCAAAGTATCAAGGAGTTCTAGACCTTGGGCAGCAATTAGGTATTAAAGATGGAAACGTTACCGAAGATGGTGGGGTTTTAAAGATAAAAGGCGTGACCAATACACCGTACGAAAAAGATTTATTGTGGGACAAAATCAAACAATTAGGTGGCGAAAATGCTTCTGATGTTGTGGCAAATATCTCTGTTGCCGATAACTCAGTATACCACAGACATACTGTAGCCGGTGGAGAGTCTTTAAGTAAAATTGCGAAGCACTACTATGGTGATGCGATGAAATACAAAGCAATATTTGAGGCAAATACCAACATTTTGAAGAATCCGGATGTGATTCATCCTGATCAGGTCTTGGTTATTCCAAATGCTTAATTTATACCGCTAGACAGAATTAAAAATGCCCTTGCAGCTGCAAGGGCATTTTTTAAGCACTTTCAGGAGCAACCTTTTTTTAATGATACTACATTTTTCATTGTTTTTAATTATTAATTTAATTTTTCTATTTCTAATTTTTGTATATACTTCCAAAGTTCTTCTGGAGTCATTTTCCAGGCATTTGCTTCGATTCCAAATCTTCCGTTTATTAAACATTGTAGTGTAGATTTTTCATAGTTTTTTGAGGATTGGTATTTTACCAAAACCCGTTGTCCATCAAAAGTTTGTGTACGTTCATAACCAGATTCATTTTCTTTATCAATCTCCATATTTTGCATCATAGAAAACATAGAAATTATTGCAGAGCCGTTGCCTGCACCATCGGAAATGCTTATGTTAATTTTTCTTTTTTCATCTCCTTTAAACGTTAATTTAAAGGTGCTAATACCCATTTGACCTCCTATATTATATTCTGTACGTTTTAAATCGCCTAACTCTTCTGGCATCCACGCTTTTATTTGGTCTTTGGTTATTGGTGTGAGCTTTGTAAGTTTTTCAATGTTTTTTTGTGCATTTTCTACACCTTTTAAGACTTCACCTACATTATTTAAGTCTTGCTTGGTTTCTTTTACTTTTTCAGCTGCTTCTTTAATTTTATTTAAAGGATTATTTTCATTTTTACAAGCCATTACCACGAGTAATAGCATTGTGATTGTAATTAGTTTTTTCATCTGTTTTTTATTTTTTCACCCTAAACCTACCTTCGGTAAAACTTTTTACACTCGTATCAATTTTGGTGCTTCCTACTCCTTTAAATGAAAAAGTTCCTTCAAAATAAG
>QILY01000146.1 GCA_003232155.1 Maribacter sp. | reverse complement strand
GAGATCCTCCTGGTTCGAGCCAGGCACATCTTACTGCATAAGCCTTATATTATATTGAATCGATGTAGGTGACAGCACCATTTCTTGTTTCAAAGAAGTACTGGGATGTAATAAAGGCCTGCATAAACCCTACTTACAAAGGGTACGGAAATCTAACCCGTATCAACAATCATATAGAAAAGCAAAAGGCTAAGTCTATCGACATCCTGACCAAGCTTAATGAAAAGAATGTATTGCGATACATGTCCATTCAGGACGTTAAACATAGGATCACAGGCAAGGCTAAAAACCAGTCTGTCTATTCATTTACAATAAAGTTAATTCGGGGTCTTTTTGCAGAAGGTCATTTGGGCACCGCCAGAAGCGAGATGCTGGGGTATGAGAAGCTTTCTACCACTCAGGTGTATTTGTCCGGTTTAAAGAAAGATGTTTTGGATCAGTATAATGAGCAGGTGATCGCTGGAAGGTAAAAATTTAGTTTTCAGTCGCGTTAGTTACCATTTTTTGGTATATTTCGCGACCAGATACTAAAAATGACAGCAGTCTCCGATTTTATAAAACAATTACAAAGCTATGAAGAATACGCCTTTTCCTGGGAGGAGTTGCTTCAAAATAGTAATAAACCGGCATCTACACTTCGCAAAGAACTAGCTCGGCTTTCAGAGAATAAAGAAATATTAAACCTTCGCAAAGGCTTTTATTTAATCTTATCACCACGCTACCAAAGTTTTGGTAAACTGCCAATTCAACTCTATGTTGATAAGCTATTCAAATATATGGACCGACCTTATTATGTTGGTTTATATTCTGCCGCTGCATATTTCGGTGCCGCGCATCAGCAAATTCAAAAAGACTATATCATTAGCAAACCACCAGCGTTAAGAAGTATTAATAAAAATAGTTTGAGCATTAGGTTTTTTAAGACCACACACTGGCCCAAACAAAATATTGTCAAGAAAAAATCGGACGCTGGATATTTTCAGATTTCTTCACCTGCTTTAACTGCGGTAGATCTAATTAACTACATGCCGCAAATAGGAGGTCTTAACAGAATGATCACCGTCTTGGAAGAGCTTTTGGAAGAAATTGAACGGGATGACCTTCATACACTTTTTTCATGGTACCCATATAAAAGTGTATTGCAACGCTTTGGTTTTTTGTTGGATGAATTTCAAGTAGATGACACCTTAACAGAGTTATTATATAATCACTTAAAGAAAGAGGGTTTCTATTCCATATTACTCAGTCCTAAAAAAGGATTTAAAGCCGGTAAAACCGGTAATCGCTGGAAGGTAGATGCTAACTTGAAAATAGAAAGCGATTTATGATACCCAGGCCTTTCATAGCGCAGTGGAAAGACCACGCCCCTTGGCGTAGTAATGAACAAATAGAACAAGATCTTATTATTAGTCGGGCACTGGTAGAGATTTTTTCGGATGAATTTCTGAAAGAAAACCTGGCATTTAGAGGCGGTACAGCTTTACACAAATTATATTTGAATCCGGCTCCAAGATACTCTGAAGACATTGATCTGGTACAAATCGAAGCGGGCCCAATTGGACCTATTCTTCAACGACTTGATGAGGTTATGTCCTTTTTTGAAGAGCAACGATCGGTACGCCAGAAAGCAAATAGCAATACCATATTATATCGTTTTGCTTCCGAATATTCGCCCGAAATACGCTTACGATTAAAAGTAGAGATAAATTGTCGAGAGCATTTCAATGTTCTGGGTCTTACGAATTTTCCTTTTGAAGTAAAAAATGAATGGTTTACTGGTACCGCAGATCTCACCACATACGACCCTAATGAACTATTAGGTAGTAAACTGAGAGCACTATACCAGCGAAAAAAGGGTAGAGATTTATTTGACCTACATTATGCAGATCAACATTTGGAGCTAGACTATGATAAACTAATCCGGTGTTACCAGGAATATATGGCTTCTGTAGTAAACAAGCCACCTACACAAAGACAGTATTTGCAGAACATTAATGAAAAGCGCACGGATGCAGACTTTGTAGGAGACTTGGAAGCTTTATTAAGACCAGAAATCACTTATGATCAGGAACAGGCATTTGATTGGCTAATAAACAATATCATTAAGAAATTTTGATTTCTACGCATTCACTTTCATTTGGTTGCTTATTTAAATATAAAAGCAACATAACTCGATACAATGGGATTTGAGTTATTCAAAGCGTGAGAAACAACTGAGTTTGAACCGGCAGGCGGATAGGGGGCTGGGGTTTGTGAATGTGGATTAAAGTCACCAAACAACTTATTCAAATTGGAGAATCCGGAAACCTATTTAAACTTAAATCCAGTCAATTTGTTAATTGTTTCGGGAATAATTCAAGGTTTCATTATTTCCGGTATTCTGTTTTTTAGAAAAACTGATCAACCCGTTTCAAGTAAGTTATTATCCGGCACCATACTTTTTGTTAGTCTGCACCTTGCCAATCTAATGATTGTAGATTTAAATCTCGAAGTTAGGTTTCCGTATTTACTTTGGATACCATCTTCCTACTTAACGGCTATTGGCCCGTTGGTTTTTTTATATACCAAGTCACTCACCAATGTGAGTTTCGGGATCACAAAAAAAGATAGCTTACAGTTTATCCCAGTTATTGTTGAACTAATATTTCATGCTATACAAGTCACCTACTGCCTCAAGAATAATGTGCAGTATTATCGTACCCCGTTCTACTTTATTTTCTCTTTGTTGATCTATATATGGACGGGTATATCTATTGTTTATTACCTAAAAATGTCTCTAGAAAAAATTGATAAATATGAGCTATTAGTCTTGAAGAATTTTACAAACCTTAAACAAGTGACTCTTGCCTGGTTACGTAAATTGATCGTCTATTATCGTTGGCTATGGATGTGTTGGGTTCCATTCATTATAGTTTTATTGGTGAGTTTTCAATTTCAAAAGCAACACATTATCATTGTTATAATTCTTTATACGCTTGTCATTGTGATTACCTACCTGACTTATTGGATAGGACTAGAAGGGTTGAGAAGAATTGACTTTACTTTTGCTAAATATCAATTATCCACTTATGATCAAAAGAGCTACATCAATGTTCCAAAGCACGAAATCGACAATTACATTGCCAGAGTTGAGCAACTAATGTTGAAGGAGAAAATATTCAGAGATGAAAATCTAAGCCTCAGAAACCTAGCTCAACAAGCAGATATTGAACCAAACTTACTTTCTCATATCTTGAACACTAATCTCCAGAAAAATTTCTATGAGTACATCAATACTTTCCGGGTAGAAGAGGTAATGAGGAGAATGAAAGACCCAAAATACGCACACTTTAAATTATTGGCAATAGCCTATGATTGTGGCTTTAACTCAAAAGCTACTTTCAATAGGGCCTTTAAAAAAGAAACTGGGGTCCCTCCAAGTGCCTTTAAAAAAAGCAAATAACTTCTAGGAATAGGTAGACATGTTCAATTCTAAGGCTCAATCTACCTAATGAGACGAATTAAATAAAAAAGTGGATCTTCTTGTAGTAGATAAATAGCGCAAGCGAAAAAAACTACATCAATTCGACATAATCAGGCCACTTATTACATACTATAGTTATGATAAAGTCATTGCTAACCGTACTTACTCTAAGCTTTTACCTAATCGCATTTGGTCAAAACCCTAATCATTATACTTCTTTTGATGAGGCGCTTATTGTGCCAGAAAAAGTGAAAAATTTAAATCTGCAGTGTAGTGATCTG
>QILY01000196.1 GCA_003232155.1 Maribacter sp. | reverse complement strand
ATCCATCAAGGCAGGTTGAATACCAATAAATGGAAGTGTTGCATATGTGGGAGTAGTTGGAGTCACATAAGGAATGGGTGTTATCATTATGCCTCCTGTTTCGGTCTGCCACCAAGTGTCGATTATCGGACTCTTCTTTTTACCCACATTGTTGTTGTACCAATGCCAGGCCTCTTCATTAATAGGTTCACCTACAGAACCAATTACTTTTAATGATGAGAGGTCATGATTATCCACAAAATCAAGATTTTCTTTTGCCAAGGCCCTGATTGCTGTGGGCGCCGTATAAAATTGATTGACTTTATGTTTTTCGACCACTTGCCAAAAACGCCCAAAATCGGGGTAGGAGGGCAGGCCTTCAAACATAAGGGTTGTCGCCCCGTTTGCTAAAGGTCCGTAAACAATATACGAATGCCCGGTAATCCACCCAATATCAGCGGTACACCAATACACATCTTCTTCTTTGTATTGAAAAGCATTTTTAAAGGTATAGGCGGTATACACCATATAGCCCGCAGTGGTATGAACCATACCTTTAGGTTTTCCGGTAGAGCCTGATGTGTATAAGATGAACAAAGGGTCTTCGGCGTCCATAATTTCAGCAACACAATCAGTATGCGCTTCATCAAGCAATGGTTGTAGCCAGTAATCGCGACCTTCTTTCATTTGTATATCACTGTCAATTCGCTTTGCAACCAATACATTAGCGACTCTTGGGCAATCTTCTAAGGCTTTATCAACTATTCCTTTTAAATCAATGGTTTTATTTCCTCTATATGAACCATCGGAAGTAATGACCATTTTACAATCAGAATCATTGATTCGGGTAGAAAGCGCATTTGCCGAGAAGCCTGCAAATACCACGGAATGTATAGCTCCGATTTTGGCACATGCCAATAATGAAACTGCTAATTCAGGAATCATAGGTAAATAAATGCAGACCCTATCACCTTTGCCCACTCCTTTTTCTTTAAGCACATTTGCCATTCTAGATACGCGCTCATGTAATTGACGGTATGTAATATGTTGTGCCTCTTCATTTGGGTCGTTCGGTTCAAAAAGTATTGCCGTTTTATCACCACGGGTTGGTAAATGCCTATCAATACAATTTTCGGTAATATTGAGTTGTGCTCCTTCAAACCATTTTACTTCGGGTTTTGTGAAATCCCAACTAAGAACCTTATCCCATTTCTTTCGCCATACAAAATGTTCTTCAGCAATTTCTTCCCAAAACGCCTCGGGATCTCTAACCGATTTTCGATATACTTGAAAATATTCTTCTAAATGTTTGATGTGGTAATTGCTCATGGGTGTTGCTAAATTTTTTTATACTTTTCTTTTGGTCAAGTCTCGAGAAGTGTCGTGAATAGTTAGAATGTCGACTTTCTTTTTAGAAATTACTTTGTAGATGATGCGATAATTTCCTTCAATTAATTCACGTGTACTGGGACTATTTAATTCGGGAACGATTTTTCCAAGGTGAATTTCAGATTTTAAGATTTGAGTTCTCAGTTTTATTCGAACAATTTGAAGTTTTGCATATTTTACAGAACCCTTGGAAATGTATTCGGCAATACTTTTCAAGTCATTAACTGCTAATTTGGTCCAGTTCACTTGAACCATTTTTGAATTTCCTTATCCAAATCTAATTCAGAAATAGTTTTTCCATTTTCAGATTGCTGGTTTCCAAGTTCGATTTTTTCAATTAGAATGAGTCTTTCTATCAATTCATCCAAAGAAAATTCATCAGGAAAATTTTCTATATGTTCTTTTAACTTTGTTTTAGTTATCATAAAACGACATTTAGTATTCTAAGATACGATTTTTGAATAATATGTTAGTCAATTAATGCTCAGTAGCTTCACCAGCACCACTTGGAATTCTAATATCCTCTACAATATCTTGAACATTTTGAGGTGGGGCAGCAGTGAATTGCATAACCACAATAGAAACTATAAAGTTTAATACCATAGCTATACTACCAAAACCTTCAGGTGATATACCAAACCACCAATCGGTTTTAGTGCCGCCACCGAACATATCAAATTTGAATTTCAACATATAAAACAGCATACAAACAATACCAACTATCATTCCTGCAATGGCACCTTCTTTATTCATTTTTTTGTAAAAAATGCCCAGTACTATGGCAGGAAAGAATGATGCAGCTGCCAAGCCAAATGCTAAGGCTACAGTTGCGGCAACAAACCCTGGCGGATTAATGCCAAAATAACCTGCAATAACCACAGCTACGGTAGCAGCAGCTCTTGCAGCCCAAAGCTCCCCTTTTTCGGAAATAGCGGGAACAAACACTTTTTTTATTAAATCGTGTGAAACCGAAGATGAAATAACCAAAAGTAAACCGGCAGCTGTAGATAGTGCTGCTGCAAGTCCACCAGCAGCTACCAATGCAACTACCCAAGCAGGTAGATTTGCTATTTCAGGGTTTGCCAAAACCATAATATCCCTATCTACTGTCAGCTCATTGATATTGGCATCGGCAACATATTGAATTTTTCCATCATTATTTTTATCATCAAAAGTTATGAGTCCGGTTTTCTCCCATTTTGAGAACCAATCTGGCATATCTGAGTAGTTTTGGTTACTCACAGTATTTATCATATTAGTTCTGGCAAAAACAGCTACAGCAGGAGCTGCTGTGTATAAAATTGCGATAAGTAATAAAGCTATACCAGCCGATTTACGAGCATCTTTTACTCTTTTAACCGTAAAGAAGCGTACAATTACATGAGGCAGACCTGCAGTACCCGCCATCAATGCCAGAGTAATGGCAAAAACATCAATACTTGATTTGGTGCCAGAAGTATATTCTGCAAAACCTAAATCAGTCGAGAGTCCGTTTAATTTATCCAATAAATAAATTCCTGAGCCATCATTTAAGGTAGCGCCCATGCCAAGTTGAGGAATAGGGTTTCCTGTCATTTGAATGGAAATAAATATGGCTGGAACCATAAATGCAAAAATCAATACACAATATTGGGCAACTTGGGTATATGTTATCCCTTTCATTCCTCCTAAAACAGCATAGAATAAAACGATTATCATTCCGATAACCACACCTGTATTAATATCTACTTCTAAAAAACGCGAAAACACTAATCCTACACCGCGCATTTGACCAGCTACATAAGTAAATGACACCAATAATGCACAAATAACAGCCACAATACGGGCGGTATTTGAATAGTATCTATCTCCAATAAAATCAGGAACGGTAAACTTGCCGAATTTTCTTAGATAAGGAGCTAGTAATAAAGCTAGTAATACATAACCACCAGTCCATCCCATTAAATAAACCGAGCCATCATAACCCGCAAAAGATATAATGCCCGCCATTGAAATGAATGATGCGGCGGACATCCAATCGGCTGCAGTCGCCATTCCATTTGCTAATGGAGAAACACCGCCACCAGCAATATAAAATTCTTTGGTTGAACTTGCTCTAGACCAAATGGCTATACCTATATATAGGGCAAAGGAGGTTCCTACTAAAATATATGTCCAGGTTTGAACACTCATAGGTTTGGGTTATTAGTTGATGGTTTTTGGTTGATGGTTGTCAGTTATTAATTGTTAATTGATGGTCGATGGTTTTTCCAAGCCCTAATTTTATTCATTGTAGCCGTACTTCTTATCCAGTTTGTTCATCAATCTATAACAAATACATAAATAGAACCTTGCTGAGCGAACCAGAAACCGAGTTTGAAGCCTCCGATTTGAATGGTGTCCAAAACATCTTTAAAAAGGATTCCAGCTCCATAGGAAACAGCAAACCAAATGGTTAAAAGAATGAATAGGTATCTTAGGTTTTCCTTCCAATAAGTACTTGCTTTTTGTTGTTTGTCACTCATAGTTGAATAGTTTCTGTAATAGTTTTCTAAGATAGTTAATTGTGGCGAAATCCTGCAAGGTCTTTTTTGAACTTGAACGTACCCGTATCGCTCCAGTATTATTTTACGGTGCCTGTTATATTCAAGGGCGGTATCAAAAATAAGACAGCCCATAGAAGCTCTCTTTAGCTGGCTGATCGAAAAGGCCGATATTCAAAAAGCAAGCAAGGTCCAGTCGACCAAAGATCCAACCCTACATGCATACGGAAGGTTGGCCGCCGCTTTTATAACACTGATTTTCAACCCTTGATTCGCATTCTATACTATCTTTTAGTTTTACTATGTTCATAAACTTCAAGCCAGCCTGCGCCTACATCTTGGTCTATTTTTGCTATTTTTTTTATTATTTGTTCTCCATATTCTTTGTGGTATTTTTCTCGTAACATAGGCAGTAATTTTTCTCTGTTATATACATCATGTTCAAAATCCATTAC
>QILY01000123.1 GCA_003232155.1 Maribacter sp. | reverse complement strand
AATTGCTATGAGTTTGTTTAGTGAAATTCTAAGTGTTTTTTCTGGGAATGAAGGGGGAATGTTACGGAATAAGATTGGGCCTATTCATGAGCAGTGATCTTACTTTAGAGATACCCTTAACCCGCTTTGAATTTGAACTTGATTCTTGCGTTTGAATTTTTCACCGTCGTTCCCAAAGAATATTACTCTCTCTTTGCTTTGTAACTTCATTCGTTACAATTTCAATCGCCTTTTCAATATCACTTTCTGTAGTATATCGTCCGATACCCAATCGTAAAGAAGCATAGGCCAAACTGCGTTCAATACCCATGGCCAATAGTACATGTGAAGGTTCCACTGAAGCCGAATTACAGGCAGATCCATTAGATACGGCGATTTGTCTGCTCAATGCCGTCAAGAGATTAGCTCCGTCCACAAAAGGAAACGAAACATGGACCGTATTCGGCAAACGCTGGGCAGTTTTATTATTGGAAACAGTAAGTTCAATTTTTAGTAAACCTATTTCCAATTGATTTCGAAGGCTTTCCAAACGGGTGGTTTCCTCTTTTAAATTTTCATAAGCCAACTCGATAGCTTTTGCGAATCCAACTATTAAAGGTGTATTGATAGTGCCACCGCGCTGTCCTTTTTGTTGTCCGCCGCCTTGTATAAAACTTGGTAAGCGATTTCCGTCAGGGTTATCCTTTATATATACCAAACCTATTCCCTTTGGGCCATAGACCTTATGCCCTGAAAAACAGGCAAAATCGACCAAGCCTAAAACTTGAGTCAAATCTATTTTCCCCAAAGCTTGGGTGGTATCTGAAAAAAGCAGGCTTCCATTTTTTTTGGTCAGTGCCGCAATCTCATCTAAAGGTTGAATGTTTCCAGTTTCGTTGTTGGCATATAAAACGGATACCAAAATAGTATCAGGGCGCAACGTTGCTTTAAATTTATCCATCGGAACCAATCCATCGGAACCAACATCCAAATAACTCACCTCAAAGCTGTCCTCCTCTAAAAAGGCACAAGTATCCAACACTGCTTTATGTTCTGCTTTGGTCGTAATGATATGCTTTCCCTTGGATTTCATTTTCCGGGCAACACCTTTCAAGACCATATTGATGCTTTCTGTTGAACCCGAAGTATAAATTAAACTGTTCGTTGAAACGCCTAGAGTCTTCGCGATTGTCATCGTCGCTTCTTCCACGGCACTCTTTGCCAACCAACCATACGGGTGATGACTACTTGAGGGGTTTCCAAAATCTTCGTGAAAATGGGGTAGCATAACATCTACTACCTCCTTGGCGCAGGGGCTTGTTGCATTGTAATCAAAATAGAGTTGGGAGTACATAGAATAGCTGTCATTTTTGGTATGGAGTTAAAGGTAATGATTATCTCAAAATAGGAGTGGAGGACAGAAACTAGAAAGCTTGAAGGTAATTTCACATCCTAGATTATTAAACCGCTGAACAAAACCATTCTATTTTGAGGTATCAAAAAAAATAAGATATATTTAATCCAGATTATGCATTAGAAAATCCCTAAAAAATATGATTGCTAATTTCACGTATCACAAGGAAACAGCGTTCAAAGATGCCATTGCCTTGGCTCAAACACACGGGGAAGAAGTAAAGTACGAGGTACGAAGTTGGAAGCACGAAATTGAAATAAAATAAGGTAAAAGGTAAACATACAGGCTCCTCCCTATAGAAAAAGGGAGGTGTCCAACTTTGTTGGGCGGAGGGTTTTGAAAGCCCAAGCCAAAGTCCGTTTGCCCAATCCCCGAGTTTTTGAAGCCAAGGTTTGCGTGTTCAAACCCTCCGCTTTTTGGCCAAGCCAAAAACCACCTCCCTTTTTCTAAAGGGAGGAACCCATAAAAAAAGAACAATTGAAGAGAGAACAATTACATACTAAAAAGGAACTTTCTGATTTCAGAAAAGAACTTCGTAAAAACCTCACTCCTTCAGAAGCATTTTTGTGGAAACATTTAAAATCTAAGAAGCTAGAAGGCAAGCGTTTTAGGAGACAACATAGTATAGGGTCTTATATTGTAGATTTTTATTGTGCTTCCGAAAAACTGATTGTCGAGTTGGACGGGGAAGTTCATTTAACGGCGAATGCTATAGAATATGACGGGAAGAGAACCAAGTATTTAGAGAATTTAGGATATACCTTATTACGATTTGAAAATAAGATGGTATTTGATAATTTTCAATCTGTACTAATGGAAATAAAGGGCTGTTTTAAATAGATTGGGTAAAAGCTCCTCCCTTTAGAAAAAGGGAGATGTCCAACTTGTTGGACGGAGGGTTTGAAAGCCCGAGCTCTAGTCCGTTTGCCCAATCCCCGAGTTTTGAAGCTAAGGCTTGCGTTTTCAAACCCTCCGACTTTTTCCACACTAAAGTGGAAAAAGCCACCTCCCTTTTTCTAAAGGGAGGAGCCCATAAAAAAAGAACAATTACGCACTAAAAAGGAACTTTCCGGTTTCAGAAAAGAACTTTGTAAAAACCCCGTTCCTGCAGAAGCATTTTTATGGTATTTGAGAACTTTCAATCTGTACTACAAGAAAATTTCAAATAAGAAGAAAAAGAACTCCTCCCTTTAGAAAAAGGGAGGTGTCCAACTTGTTGGACGGAGGGTTTGAAAGCCCGAAATCTAGCCCTTTCCACGAGGTTAGTGTTAAGAATTATAACCTCATAACGAAGTTCTAATGCATAAATCTGGGTTTAACACCAAATACTAAGCACTTAGTTCTAATTACTTTCCTTCATATTTCTTCATATACCGTTTCCAAAGTTCGGTTTGGTGGGTTTCTAGAGAGATGTTTCTACCATCAATAAAGGCATGGCTCAACTGATTGGTACGCATATCCAATGCATCACCTTCCGATATAAATAGGGTTGCGCTTTTGCCAACAGCTAAAGTACCATGGGTATTATCAATACCTAATATTTTTGCGGTATTGCCCGTAAGCATTTGTACCGCTTTTTCTTTATCCATGCCTTGACCTACTACTTGACCTGCATAGAATGGCAGATTACGGGTTTGGAAGTTAGATGCATCTCCGTTTTGAAGGGCTACCAAGAGTCCCGCATCCATTAAAAGTTTTGGCAGTTTGTACGGTAGATCATAATCATCATCTTCAAAATCAGGAAGATTGTGGGTGTATTGAACCAATACAGGTACATTATTCTCCTTTAAGAAACCAGTGATTTTATAGGCATGATAACCACCCACTAAAACAACGGATTTTACACCTGACGTTTTTGCTAAAGTAATGGCATCAATGATTTCTTTTTCACCATCGGCGTATACATATAATTTTTGCGAGCCATCAAAAACACCTTGCATAGCTAAAAAAGCAGGATTCAATTCTTTAGCGATCCCTTTATCATAGGCAGCTGCGTTATGCATAAAAGTTTCAACTTCATGAACTTGTTTTTGGTAGTCTTTGTTGAGTTTAAGTCCTCTTGGTTCGCCCAACCACCAGCGGCCTCTTTTAAAAGAATTTGGCCAGTTTAGATGAATACCGTCATCAACTTTTACAGCAGCATCTTCCCAGTTCCAAGCATCAAACTGTACTATTGATGAGGTGCCCGAAATACGTCCGCCTTTGGGCGTGATCTGTCCCATTAAAACTCCATTGGGCCGCATGCTCTCTACAACTTTTGATTCTGCATTATAGGCAATTAAGCTACGTACATGGGGAATAATGTCGCCAACCTCATCTTGATCGTCACTAGCACGTACAGCATTCACTTCTACTAAGCCCAATTGTTTTGAAGGAGCTATAAAACCCGGATAAACATGTTTGCCAGAAGCATCAATG
>QILY01000222.1 GCA_003232155.1 Maribacter sp. | reverse complement strand
CCGTAAAAAGGATTGTCAACACAGTTAAAAGTATTACTGCACGGGAGATTTTCAGATTACACCCTGTGGTGAAAAGGTTTTTATGGGGAGGGAAATTCTGGACAAGCGGGTATTATATCAATACTGTAGGTCAATATGCAAATGAAGAAGTTATAAAGAAATATGTCCAAGGTCAAGGGAATAATCAAAAATATCAAAAAAAAATACACAAGTCACAGCTTAAATTGTTTTGATACCTCGTACCCTTGGGTCGGGGTAGTTCATTTTCAAAGTCAAACCAGTATCTTTGCGTTAACATTTTTCAGAATACGTATGAGTTAATATATCTTTTAGTAGGAATAATATGCCTTGCAGCAGGTTATTTTCTAGGGAATTACATTCAAAATCTAAAAACTGGATCAAGTCAAAGCACCCAAAAAGCTCACGAGCAACATTTACGAGATAATATAGCTGTGCTCGACCAAAAACTCCGTGATACCGAAGAGCATAAAACACACTTACAAACTGAAAAAGAACAGCTAACGCTATGAAGCTGATATGGAGAATCTCCATATAAAAAATAAGGAACAAAAAGAAGAAGTAGAAAAGCTACAAGAAAAGTTCACTAAAGAATTCGAAAATCTTGCTAATAAAATATTAGAAGAAAAAAGTTTAAAGTTTACCGAGCGTAATGAAAAAAATATCAAAGATATTTTATCGCCCCTGAATGAAAAGATACAACTCTTTGAAAAAAAGGTAGAGGAAAGCCAAAAAGAGAACATTAGTATTCATTCGGCTTTAAAAGAACAATTACTCCATTTGCAGACCCAAAACCTAAAAATTACCCAAGAAGCTAAAAACCTGACCAAGGCTCTAAAAGGGGATAGTAAAATGCAAGGAAATTGGGGTGAACTAGTATTGGAGAGAGTACTCGAAAAATCAGGCTTAGAAAAAGATAGGGAATATTCCGTTCAACAGAGCTTTACTTTAGATGATGGTTCACGAGTGCTACCTGATGTGATAATCAACCTTCCAGATGGTAAAAAAATGATTGTCGATTCAAAGGTTTCTTTGACTGATTATGAACGTTATGTGAATGCAGAAGATGATGACGAGCAGCTAAAGTTTCTAAAAGACCATATCAATTCGCTAAGAAGACATGTAGACCAATTATCGGCTAAAAAGTATGAGGATCTATATGAAATGGAAAGCCCTGATTTTGTACTTCTATTTATTCCTATAGAACCTGCATTTGCCATTGCCATAAATAATGATAACTCACTGTACAACAAAGCTTTTGAACAAAACATTATAATCGTTACCCCATCTACATTACTTGCAACACTACGTACTATTGATAGTATGTGGAATAATGAAAAACAACAGCGTAATGCCATCGAAATTGCCAGACAAGCAGGTGCTCTTTATGACAAATTTGAAGGTTTTGTTGGGGATTTGACCAAGGTTGGCAAAAAAATGGATGATGCCAAAGATGAATATAAAGGTGCTATGAATAAATTGGTCGAAGGCCGAGGAAATATTATCACCAGTATAGAAAAATTGAAAAAAATGGGAGCCAAAGCCAAAAAATCAATTCCTGAGCCTATTTTAAAACGGGCGCAAGAAGATGATCATGATGAGGAACCAACAGTACTGGAAAATGAAAAAATTTAAAACATCAAAAGAATCAAGAGTATCGATTACAGAACTAATGCTTCCCGCCCATTCCAATTTTAGTGGTAAGGTACATGGAAGACATATTCTTAACCATAAATAAAAAGTTTTCTTAAGTTAGAGAATTTAAAAAGTGTTTTCAAATTCCTTAAAAACCTACAAATGTTCAAGATTGTACAGCAAACCATAAAAAACATTACAAAAAATAAAATCTTATCTACTTCTGAAATAGAAAAGGCAAAACTTATTTTAGAACAGTACACCCATGTCATTCTTTCTGAAGGAAAGGATAAGATTACAATTTTGGTGGAAAATAAAGAAGAAGAAAACGTAGTTGAAATTCTTGTTGAGGATGAAGACGAACTAAGTTCTAAAATCGATGGTAGTTATGCCGATTGGCAAGTTAACAATCTTGTGGCACTGTATATTGTCGAGGATAAATTTGAAGACAAAACGCTTCATGAAGGTATAAAATACACATCGGAAGGCATGCGAAAAAGGGTGCTAGAGGAAAGGTGGAGCAAAGCTAAAAAAGCAGATTACAAAGTGCGATTAGCTAACAATATTTACGGCGAACATACCCTGATCAACGAAAAAGGAAAGAGTTTTAAAATTACCCTCCGCGATTTTAAGAACAAAACGGGGTATATTAATAATATTGATTGGAAAACCAATAAGCTGGGCACTACAAAGCATATTATGTTTTTGTTCGACTATCTCGAAACGCATTCCAAAAAGAAAAAAAGTCTACAAAAAAAATACCCGTTTGTTGAAATCTATACTGACCCACTCAACGATTACAAAATATCTTGGTATTTTCCTGAAAAACTAGAACCCGAAGAAAAAAAATTGATAGAAATTTATTTTGGAAAACAGACCTATATTGAGCACTCCCAACTCAGTTCATTTTTCTCCTTTATCCGTAAATCACATGATTTTCATCGCATCAAAATACGAGAAGAAGTTTTTGAAAAGGTGGAATCTTTTTTTCAGCAAAACGAACTTGAACAGATACAACAACAAACTACCCTAGATTTTTCTATTATCAAGGCAACTTTATACCCCTATCAACTTGAGGGTGTCGCCTTTTCTGTTTTTAAAAAAGGGGTTATTATCGCCGATGAAATGGGACTTGGCAAAACCCTGCAGGCCATTACAACAGCGATATTTAAAAAAAGTATTTTTAATTTTAAGAAAACCCTAGTTATTTGCCCTGCCTCGGTAAAGCATCAATGGAAAAGCGAGGTTGAAAAATTTACCGATGAAAAGGCCATTGTCATAAATGGCATACCAAGTGAAAGAAATCATTTATACCAATACGATACCAGTTTTTTTCATATTATAAACTACGAAACAGTACTCCGGGATTTAAACGCCATTAACAAAGCTAGTTACGATTTTGTATTATTGGATGAGGCTCAGAAAATCAAAAACTACGAAACTCAAACGGCAAATGCAGTAAAAGCAATTCAAAAAAAGCATGGGTTGGTAATTACGGGCACTCCTTTAGAAAATAAGTTACTTGACTTGTATTCAATTGTGCAGTTTATAGACCCTGAGATTCTTGCGCCACAATGGGAGTTTTCATATCAGCACTGTATTTTTGACTCAAAATACAAAAACAGGATCAATGGGTACTACAATCTAAGAAACCTAAAAAAACGCTTGCAATCAATTCTTATTCGAAGAGAGAAAAAAGAGGTTCTAAACCAACTGCCCAATGTTATTCAAAAGAACGTGTATGTAAGCCTCTCAGATGAGCAAGCAGGTATGCACGGTAGTTTTTCTAGAGGAATCGCATCAATACTACGTAAAAAATTCAAGACCACTTACGACTGGCAAAAACTACTGCATTTACTCACCAATATGCGTATGGTTTGCGATTCTAGTTATCTTATAGATAAAGAATCACATCACTCCCCTAAACTACATGAACTCCGTGAGATACTTGTAGAGAATCTAAATATTAAAAATTCACAGCGAAAGGTTATTATTTTCTCAGAGTGGGTAACCATGCTGCAGCTTATTGGTGATATGCTTAAAAAAGAGGATATTACTTTTTCGATGCTTACGGGGAAAGTGCCTGTGAAAAAACGCGGCGCATTGATAAAAGCATTTGAAGAAGATCCTAAATGCAATATTCTTCTATCAAGTGAATCTGGGGGTACAGGGCTCAATCTTCAGTTTGCCGATACCGTTATTAATTTTGAATTACCATGGAACCCTGCCAAGAAAAATCAACGTATTGGTCGAATAGATCGAATTGGACAGCAAAATCAGAAATTGTACGTTTTCAACCTAATTTCGTATAAATCAATAGAAATAAAAATAGCCATGGGCTTGCTCTTGAAACAAAATCTTTTTGAGGGTGTTCTCAACCCAACAAGCTTGACCGATGCTGTCGATTTTTCTGAAAAAGGAAAATCCCAATTCATAAAACAACTAGAAGAAGTTCTTAACGATGATAGTTTTACCACTGAAATCGAAACCAATTTAGCATTTGATAAAGAAGATGAGGATTTTCAAGAGGTGATTGCAGAAACATATTCTGAACCCGATACCGCCTATGTTACGGAAGAAAAAGCAAATAGTACGCAAAAAAAGGAAGCCGATTTTGAACAGATGGAAGAAGTAATGACAAAGGGTATGGAGTTTTTAACCGGGATTTTTAAAATGAGTACGGG
>QILY01000212.1 GCA_003232155.1 Maribacter sp. | reverse complement strand
AAAAATAGACAAGCATTTGCAATATCTTCAGTAGAACCGCCACGTTTTAATGGAATAGCTTGTCGCCAGCCCTCGACTACTTTTTCATCTAATTTTGCAGTCATTTCAGTTTCAATAAAGCCAGGTGCTATCGCATTACAGCGTATGTTTCTAGACCCTAGCTCTAAAGCAATTGATTTGGTAAAACCTATCATACCAGCTTTTGAAGCTGCATAGTTGGACTGACCAGCGTTGCCTTTTACGCCAACAACACTACTCATATTAATAATAGAACCTTTACGTTGTTTCAATAAGGTGCGCTGTACCGCTTTGGTCATATTAAAAACGGACTTCAAATTAATCTCGATTACTTTATCAAAATCATCTTCAGCCATACGCATCAACAAGTTGTCTTTGGTTATACCTGCATTATTTATCAGTACATCTATACCTCCGAAATCTTCAAGAACTTTTGCGACAAGTGCTTCAGACTCACTAAAGCTAGCAGCATTGCTCTTATAAGCTTTTGCTTTTATGCCTTTAGCGGCCAACTCTTTTTCAAGTGCCAAGGCAGGCGCTTCACTAGAACTGTACGTAAAAGCAATATTTGCACCATGATCAGCAAATACTTGAGCTATACCAGTTCCTATTCCTCTACTAGCACCGGTTATAATCACATTTTTTCCTTCAAGTAATTTCATTACTATCGTTTTTGGTTATTCATTTTAAGATTTTATCGGTGCTGATTTTTCGTAATTGAACAGTTCATCAATATCCATTTCCTGTATTTCCCCTAATTCCTTCAATGCCTTAAAATCAATATCCTTTTTATTACCGATAACCATAACATTGTAATTCTCTCCTTTTATATTATTATCGAAAAATAGTTTAAGGTCTTGTAAAGTCATATTTTTTATTGCGTTGTACAACTCTTCCCTGTTGTCATTTTGAATACCTCTTTTCTTTAAGGATTCATAGGTCCAGAAAATATTTGATTTTGTAATACGCTGTGCTGCAATCTTTTTTAAGGTAGCTTCTTTTGCTTGATTGAACTGCTCTTCTGCCTCAGGCATATTCGTCATTAATTCCATCATTGCGTCTACAGCTTGGGGCATTTTATTGGCCTGAGTACCAACATATGCCATAACATAATCAGATTCACCTACTTCACTTGCACTGGCATAACTAGAAAATGCAGAGTATGCCAATGATTTTGATTCTCTAATTTCTTGAAATACAATTGAAGATAATCCGCTTCCGAAATACGTATTGAACAATCTTGATGCGGCCATTTTTTTAGAATCAAACTCAGCTCCCTTAGCCAACAACAACATTTCACTTTGCACCATGTCATAATCAACAAAAAACACATTACCACCAGTCTCTTTTTCTACGTATACTGTTTTTTCAGGATAATCCAACAAATTTGCCACATCTACTGTATGATTTTTATCTAGGGATGCTATTGCTTTATCGATATCTTTCCCATAATAGAAGATGCGATGTTTATACTGTTTCAAGTTTTTAACTTTTTCAACAAGTTCTTGTGGCGTAATCGCTCTTAATTCTGACATAGAGTAAATATTACGTAATCGAGAGTTTTCTCCATATTTACTATAATTCATTAGACCGTTCCAAAAAATATTGCCTTTTTGTGTCTTGCCATCTTGGCGACCTTTTAATATTTTCTCTACATATTTATCATATGACTCTTGATCAGGAACAGCATTGCTCCATAAATGTTCTAATAAAGTCAAGCCATCATCCAAATTTTCTTTTAATCCAGAAAAACCAACATAGGTCTTATCATTTGCTGTATTTACATAATAACTTATACCCAATTTATAAAATTCTTGTTTTAATTCTTCAGGCGAATATTTATCAGTACCCAAAAAATCCAGGTATCCTGCGGCCAATGATACTTTACGGTCATTATCTTGGCCCATATCGAAAATAATATTCAGGTTGAATATATCATTATTAGGATTTTCAATATAGGATACACTTAAACCGTTCTTTGTTTTCATTTCTTTTATTGCGGCAGTATAATCGATGTATTGGGGCTTTAAATCTGGTGCAGATAAATCGTTGATTTCTTTTAAAAATGCCGACTCTTTATCCCTATTCAATTCTATTGGGGTGATTCCTGGGTTTTCAACTTTAACAATATTTTTGTCCTCACCTTTTATTTTATGAACTGCTACATAATTATCACCATAAAGCGTATTGGCAAAATCTACAACTTCTTGTTTAGTGACTTTTTTCATTTCGTCCAACATTTGTAGACGACCGCTCCATTCTTGAAAACCTACAAAAGCATCTAAATATGCATACGCTGTAGAAGAAGCATTCTCATACTCTCTAATCTTGGCTAATCGTAAATCATTGACTACGGCATCTAATAACCAATCATCAAACTCACCTTTTTTAATTTTTTCAACTTGACCTAATAGTAAGTTTTTTACATCATCAAGCGTTTGACCTTGTTTAGGAGTACCATACAATAGGTGAAAACCATAATCATTGTCAAAATTGGTGAACGAAGACGCATTTTGAACCATTTGTTTTTGGTTCAAGTTCAAATCAATTAGTCCCGCATTTGAATTTGCCAACATATAATCAATAAGTGTAACCATTACCTCTTGCTTATCTCCTTTGCCTTTAGTTCTAAAAGCGACATAAATAGATTCAGCTGTAGGCCCATATACTTCTTTTTTGATAGGAGCAGTAATTGGTGCTTCTTCAGCAAAGGTAGGGTGGGTAACTTCTTTTTTTTCATACCCACCAAAAGCATCATTTACTTTTGAAATAGTTGCATCAAAATCAATATCACCAACCAAAATAACCGCCATATTATTTGGAACATAATAGGAGTCAAAATAATTGTGAATTGCCTCCATAGATGGGTTTTTCAAATGTTCTGACTTTCCTATTGTAGATTGCGTACCATAGGGATGTTTAGGATATAATGACTCCAATACGGCAAAATATTGTTTTCTGCCATCATTGTCTTGCCCTCTATTAAATTCTTCATATACGGCTTCAAGTTCAGTATGGAATAAGCGTAGTACTAATTTACTAAAGCGTTCACTTTCAACTTTTAACCACTTGTCCAACTCATTGGTCGGTATTTTGTTCACATAAACGGTCTGTTCATTAGATGTAAAGGCATTAGTACCTTCAGCCCCTAAAGAGTTTATCATTTTATCATATTCATTAGCAATTGATATTTTTGAAGCTTCAAGTGAAACTTCATCAATATTCTTGTATATTTCTCTTTTCTTTATAGGGTCTTGTTCTGCTTTATGTGCCTCGTATAGGTCAGAAATTTCTTTTAATAATACTTTCTCTTTTTCATAATCTTGAGTTCCAAATTTATCGGTACCCTTAAAAACCATATGTTCCAAGTAATGGGCAAGACCTGTATTATTTGATGGGTCGTATTTTGAACCAGCTCTAACCGCTATCAATGTTTGTATTTTTGGTTCTTCTTCATTCTTGCCCAAGTATACTTTCAAACCATTTTCCAGCGTATATAAACGTAGCCCTGTTGGGTCATTTGATACCGTTTCATATGTAAAACCATTTGTGTCTGTTGTAGTTGATACAACTAATTCGGTTTCTAGGTTATTGTTTTTGCAGCCGATCAAAACAGCGCTTACTACAAATAATAATACCAAAACTTTTTTCATGTTGATTTATTTAAATTAATTTTTTTAGAAATAATTGATGGTCTTAAAACCTGAGTTCCATTAATATCAATCTCTCAGTCAGTAAATTACAATCAATTCAAAACCTAAATTCCCAGATAAGCCGTCTAAACAGCAATCTTTTAACGATAAAAGCCTTGAATTAACC
>QILY01000286.1 GCA_003232155.1 Maribacter sp. | reverse complement strand
TTTACCTTATTATATTTTCCCACACTTTTCTATTCAAATGCACAACAATCAATAGATTATTCCAAATATCATAAGACAATTCAGGATATTGAAAAATCAATAGTGGCAGAAAAATACAAAGAAGTGTTAGACCGAATGGAAGAAATATCTAATTCGTATGAGTTTGTTTTTTTAAGGGACTACAAGATTGCCACGCAACTCGCATTTTATTTAAAGGACTTTGAAAGTGCCTTCGGGTATTTAAAATTGGGTATTTCCAATGGTTGGACATTGAAAGAAATTAAAAAGAACAAATTCATGAAACCGCTTGCCTCCATGAAAGAATGATCAAAAGTTGAAGATGATTATGAGGTCTTAAGAAGCGAATACAATAAACGGATTGACGATAATTTAAGACGAGAGGTACAAGAAATGTATAAAAAGGACCAAAAATTTGCCTTTAAACATCTCTCAAAAATAGGCCAAAAAGCAAAAGAGCGACATGGAAGTAAAAAAGGTAAGCCGCATACGAGACAACAGATGGCCAAGTTGAGAGGTATAATGGAATCTAAGGGCTATCCCGGCGAACAATTTGTTGGGGAAAGCCAATGGATGACCATCATTCTAGCACACCATAATTCTTTATCCAAAGATTTTGTGGTCAATGATACGTTATACACTTCGTTAAGGCCAAAATTATTGAAGGCAATTGCCAAAGGCGAAATGAACCCCTATGAATTTGCCATCATCGAAGACTGGAGAATAGCCGTGATATCAGATCGACAGGATATTGGATATGGCTACTTAGACCTGCCCACAAAAGAAGAAATAGCAAAAACCAACGAATTAAGACGTAATTTGAATATCAGATCAATAGAGACTCGTAACGCCTTGGTTGATATTCAAGAAAAGACCGGAATGAATTTTCACCTTGCTGGCCAACCTTGGGTTGAAGGAAAAATCATCCCTGAAAATTAAGAGCACTTAATCTGTTTATGCGATCCTATAAAACGAAGGTTTAACGAGACCCTATTTTGAGTTGAACTATTAAAAAATGTCGTAACTAATCAGTTAGTTAGTTGCCTGTAAAACAGTTTATTATGATTAATTTTAATCAAGGTCTGATTGGGTATAATGTTCATTTATCATCTTAAATTCAGGTAAGTTACTGGTAATCAGCTAAATTAAAATTTTGTTAAAGTTTTTTGGGCATTTGTTAAATTAGGTGGATTCAAGTCATAAACGCAACGATTCCATTATTGTTGATTGCATTTACAAAAACTTCGTTAGGTGTTAGGTAATTATACCTTTTTCTGGGCCTGTTGTTCAATATTTTTTCTGCTTGTTGTACTTGTTCTTTTTCGATTAGGTCAAAGTTACTTTTTTTCGGGAAATACTGCCTCACCAGTCCGTTCAGGTTTTCGTTCGCCCCTCTTTCCCAACTATGATAGGGTTTTGCGAAGAAAAAGTCGATGGCGAGTTCTTCGGTGATTTCTTTATGGTCGGCGAATTCCTTGCCGTTATCGCTGGTAATGGTATGTATAAAGGGCATCTACTCTTCCAATAGTCCTATGGCACTGTTCTTTATCGTTTTGGCCTCTTTGTTTCCTATATGTTTCATCTTGAGCATTCCCGTCGCCCTGTCGTTGATCGTCAACAATGCCCCTTTGTGGCCGGCACCGATAACCAGATCTATCTCCAGGTCGCCGAACCTTTCTTTTCTGTCCACGACCTTGGGTCTTTGGTCTATGTCGACCCTATCGGGTATTCGCCCCCTTCCAGTATTCGGGTCGCCCCGTTTCTTATATTTTCTGCCCCTTGTCCTTAGGTGTCGGTAGAGTGTCCCCCCATCCTTTTTGTCCTTCCATACGAACTGGTATATCCTTTCGGGGGAGACACAGGGTCGGTCCATCCTAACGGCATACCCCGCTATTTGTTCCGGGCTGTAGTCCTGTTTCAGGCAAAGCTCTACAAAGCTCCGTACATCCTCTGTAAAGGCTATTCTCTTGTTCTTTTCCCGATGGCGCAGTTCGGTCGCACTTCTTTTGGGCCAGTTCCGCTCTGTACCCGCCGCCGCGACCGTCCGAATTCCTGCCCAGCTCCCTGCTGATTGTTGATTTGCTCGTGCCGACCCTATCGGCTATGGCCGACATGGACAGCTTTTGCTCTTTAAGGATGGAAATTTCATACCTTTGGAACAACGTTAAATGCGACATACCTGCCTGCCGGCAGGCAGGTATTTTAAGTTTTGCAACCCAAAAATATGAAGTTTTTTTCCGGATTCCTAGTTTTGGCCCTAGGGCCAAAACTAGGAATCCGGCTTTTTTTACAACAGCAAGCTGTTGCGTTTATTACTTGAATCTAAGTTATAAAAAAACGCCAGTACAATCAATTGATAAACAGTAATTTAAAGCATTCCAAATACCAATTTAAGCAGACTGATTAGTTACGATTTTTTTTTAATAGCAGGTACTCCAACATAAGTTGAATAATTTTCAACGTTATTAATTATTATACTTTGACCACCTATAATAGCTCCTTCCCCAATTTTAATTTGTTGAATAGTAGTCGATCCAATTCCTATTTCAGCATAAGCTTCAACATAGGTAAAACCCGCAAAATTCACGCCTGGTGCTAATGAGCTACATTTTTTTATAGTTGAATTATGACCAATGGCACAATTCATATTAATTACAACAAAATTTCCAATTTCAGATTCATGATTAATAGATACTCCCGGGTATATTATTATACCTTTTCCAATTTTAACCTTATTTGAAATCCATGAATTTTCAGAAATAAAATTTGGAAAATCAAAACTATCTCCAATTTTATCCAATATTTTTTTTTTTACCGAAGGACTAGAAATTCCGATTACAATTGAAGTGTTTTTGTAATTACGTATTTTATCAATACTTCCTAAAACAGGTATATTCCAAAACTTTTTACCAAATTTTTTCTTGTCATCATCAAGAAAACCAATAATATTGAAGGCTTCTTGAAATAGTTCTTGATTTAATACCAAAAAACCACTTACATTACCTGCGCCTATAATTATTAAATCTCGCTTCATATATATATTTTAATCCTTTTTTTACCGGTAGTTGCCATAATAATTTACGCCAATTATGGTTTCCTTCTAACAATTCAGATCCATTATTTGTAATAGCTACATCCCAACCTATAGATTTATATTCTTTATACAGCAAAGCTGCTTCTTTAACCACCTGTACTGACTCTACCCAAAATGGAATTTGAAACCCAACAATTTTAGCTCCTGCTATTGGATGATCAACCTCATCATGCTCTGTAATATCACTATATACGCAACAATGTCGTTTTTAGTTTCATTCAGCTTCTTTATCAATTCTTCTTTATTGATTTTATGTAAATTAATAATATCCATACCCTCTCCACATTGGCCGTTAGATGATTTTAGTACTATTTTACTTGATGCATTATTTAAGAGTTGTTTAGCTGTCAAGTTATCGGACAAAAATTCTTTTTTACTACAATATTGGTGCAAAATAAAATTTTGTTAATCTCAAATTTAGTTAAAACTATGCACTTTAGTGCATCTCGCTTTAGCTTCTAAAAAACCTGCCTTTTTCTCTAGGTCTTTTTGTTCTTCGTTTGTCATGATTCTGTCTGAATAAAATTAATACTTATTTTTATTTCAGACAGAGTTCAGTTTACACCCTCAAATATCTCTTTTGTTTTTAGGATTCATTAACAGCTGATATTCATACATATACCCTGTGCCAGTATATGATGTTTTTTCTGAATTGGTCAATTGATAAAAATAAAAATAATCTAATATGGATATATTATATTTTAAAGAAGGTGCATTTATTACTTGGATCTAAGACTCTAAATCTATAAGTTTGTACTTTTTAAAATTATATTTTTCCCAAGTACTGTTTCTGCCAATTCAGTATAAATAGTGACCAAATATAACTAGCCTGCACATATTTTATAGCATTGTTGACAGCTTCTAGGGTTATCCTATAAATATTGGTATACGTCTTCAAACGAAAGTGGACTAAGTTAGCTCGAAGTTAAGTTATAAATTTCACCTATTCAACCAAAATAAACTCTGACCTTCTATTTTGTTGGTGCTTTTCTTTAGTACATTTTATAGTATTACCACATTCATTGGTCAATTGGGTTTCACCAAAACCTATACCTTTTATTCTTGAAAGCGGAATACCTTGTTTGGCCATATATGCTACAGTCTCTTGCGCCCTTCTCTGCGATAGCTGTTCATTGTAGGTGTCATTCGCTCTACTATCAGTATGCGACCCTACTTGTACTTTAGCATCAGGGTAAGCATTCATATATTCAATAATCTTTGCTAAAATCACTTTTGCATCTTCACGAATAAATGATTTGTCAAGATCAAAATAAACAGGAACTATTTTAAGGTATTTTGTCAGATCTGTTCCAATAGGTGCGCCTGTATCTATATGAAGGAGTAATAATTCAAGAGGGGCAATGGTCTCTTGACTTTTGTTTTGATAAGTTGCCATATCCTTTTCATAAGTATCCTTTTCTGCTACGAGCAGAAAATCACCTTTTTTACAATTACTCTTAAGATTAAAATTACCATCAATATCTGAAAAGGTAGATGCTATAACCTCACTTTCGTCATTATACAATAGAATATTCGCCTCTACGATAATGGCACCTGTTTTTTTGTCTTTTACAGTACCTGTAATATTCTTAAAGCATTCTAGATCTAAAGGTTTTAACTGTTCAAGTGCATAAATATCATCATCGCCTTTACCGTCAGCCCTGTTAGATGCAAAATATCCTTTCTTTATAACCGTATTAAATATTAACGAAAAATCATCTGCAGTACTATTCAAGGGTTCTCCTAGGTTAACTATAGAACTATTTTCCAAATCATTTATATCAACCGCAAAAATATCCATTCCACCAAGGCCTGGGTGTCCGTCAGAAGCGAAATAAAGCACACCATCATCTGCTACAAACGGAAAACTTTCTTTACTTTCTGTATTTATTTTATCGCCTAAGTTTATAGGGGTACCATAAGTGCCATCTGCATGAATGTCTACCATAAAAATATCAGAATGCCCTAAAGTACCAGGCATATCAGACGAAAAGTATAATTTATCTTCAGTTTTGTTTAATGTTGGGTGGGCTACAGAATAACCATCAGCATTAAATGGTAAAGGTTTTATATTCCTCCATTTTCCATTTTTCATTGTGGCTCTATAGATTTGAAGTCTACTGACACCTTCTTTATCTCTTTTGAATTTTCCTTTTTTTCCATTATTTCTTGTAAAATATACTGTTTTACCATCCTTTGTAAATGCTGTAGAGGATTCGTGGAGTTTTGTATTCAATTTTTCAGAAAATCGCATGATGTTTTTAAAACTGTCATCATCAGTTTTTGTAGCAGTGTAGAGGTTTAAAAAACGCTTTTTATTCCAGTTATGTATATTTTTTGAAATAATATTGCTATCCCGTGCTGATGAAAATACCAAACCTTCAATACTAAAAGAAGGAGCAAAATCAGATTCAGACGAGTTTATAGAAAGGTTTTCAATGGTATAACTTCCTATACGTTCTTTAATTTTTTGGAGATAATCTTTATTTTGAACATAATTAACACCTCTGATATCATTCTGTTCTAAGGCATTCAATTGCGCTAGCACTTCATTTGAAAGTTCATATTTTTTGAGGGAACGCAGACTTTGTGCATAACGGTACATATGCCCTTTGTCTATGGCACCAGAACCCATTTTGGCTAACTCACCATACCATTTAGCAGCTTCTTCATACTTGGCATTCAAATAATTTGCATCTCCTAGGTTTTGATATATTTTAGGAGAAGTAGTTCCTTTTTTGACTAAGGCCATATACTGTTTAATTGCCTGAAAATAATCGAAATTATTAAAACTTTTATGCGCTTTTTCTAATCTTTTATTCTGCGCATTTCCTGGAAATGTTATAAACAGGCACATAAGACACAGGTATAGTATTCTATTTTTCATTGTATCCATTTGTTAAAAGAACCTTGGCGTTAATACCTTATTGGTTGTATTGAATAGCTCATATCTTAAGAAAATTTCAAAAGAACCATCGTTAAAGGCGG
>QILY01000071.1 GCA_003232155.1 Maribacter sp. | reverse complement strand
AGTAATGATTTTTCTAAAGTATTGCCTATAGTAGTGCATGGCGATGCTGCAATCGCCGGTCAAGGACTTGTCTATGAACTGGTGCAAATGGCCAATTTAGATGGGTACAAAACCAATGGCACCATTCATATTGTGGTAAACAACCAAATAGGTTTTACTACCAATTATTTAGATGCACGTTCATCTACCTATTGTACTGATGTTGGTAAGGTTACTTTGAGTCCGGTATTACATGTGAATGCTGATGATGCAGAAGCTGTTGTGCATGCATCTCTTTTTGCATTGGAATATCGTATGCAATTCAATAGAGATGTTTTTATCGATTTGTTAGGGTATCGTAAATATGGTCATAACGAAGGAGATGAACCTCGTTTTACACAGCCTAAATTATACAAAGCTATTGCTAAGCATAGTAACCCTCGAGATATTTATGCGGCAAAATTATTGTCAGAAGGAATTATTGATGAAGGTTATGTAAAAGAACTTGAAAATCAATATAAAGCATCTTTAGAAGAAGAGCTGGAAGATTCACGAAAAGAAGATAAAACCATTATTACACCTTTTATGGCTGATGAATGGAAAGGCTTTGAGAATGTTCGTGAGTGGGAAATGTTAGCTGCTGTAGACACTACTTATGATAAGAAAAAACTAACAGCGATAGCTAAGGTAATTACTGAATTACCTGAAGATAAAAAGTTTTTGCGAAAAGTTGAAAAGCTGGTTAGAGATCGTAAAAAAATGTTCTTTGAAACCGATAAGTTAGATTGGGCCATGGGTGAGCTTTTAGCTTATGGTGCATTGTTAGAAGAAGGTTACGGGGTTCGTATTTCAGGGCAAGATGTAGAAAGAGGCACTTTTTCGCACCGTCATGCGGTTATGAAAGTAGAGGAGAGTGAAGAAGAAGTTCTATTGCTGAACCATATTTCAGATAAGCAAGGCAAGTTTCAAATATATAATTCGCTTTTATCCGAATATGGGGTAGTTGGTTTTGATTATGGCTATGCAATGGCAAGTCCTAATACCTTGACCATTTGGGAAGCCCAATTTGGAGATTTTAGTAATGGGGCCCAAATAATGATCGACCAATATATTTCTGCGGCAGAAGATAAATGGAAATTACAGAATGGTTTGGTGATGCTGCTTCCACATGGTTATGAAGCTCAAGGTGCTGAACATTCGTCTGCACGTATGGAGCGGTATTTACAGCTTTGTGCTAGAGATAATATGTATATAGCTGATTGTACTACGCCTGCAAATATGTTTCATATATTCCGTAGGCAATTGAAATCAAATTTCAGAAAACCACTTATTATATTTACACCTAAGAGTTTACTACGTCATCCAAAAGCGGTTTCTACAGTTGATGAATTAGTGTCTGGCAGCTTTCAAGAAGTTATCGATGATGCTGTAGCTGATGTAGAAAAAGTAAAAACCTTAGTGTTGTGCACAGGTAAATTTTACTATGATTTACTGGCGGAGAATGAGAAGCAAGGTAGAGATGATGTTGCATTGGTAAGAGTAGAGCAATTGTTTCCAGTGCCATCTGACCAAATGAAAGAAATTATCAAAAAATATAAAAATGCCGATGATTTGGTTTGGGCACAAGAAGAGCCTAGAAATATGGGTGCATGGAGTCATCTGTTGATGCATTTTAGCGATGCAAACAAGTTTAGGGTAGCCTCAAGAAGATTTTATGCTTCACCAGCTGCTGGTAGTGCAGTACGATCTAAAAAACGCCATCAACAGGTGATAGATTATGTCTTTGATAAAACAAAGGATAATATGAAAAGGCCGAAAACAAAAAAATAATATATATAATTATAGAATAATATGATTTTAGAAATGAAAGTCCCCTCTCCGGGAGAATCAATAACCGAAGTAGAGATAGCTGAGTGGTTGGTGGAAGATGGTGATTATGTTGAAAAAGATCAAGCCATAGCTGAAGTTGATTCTGATAAGGCAACTCTTGAATTGCCTGCAGAACAAAGCGGAATTATAACATTGAAAGCTGAAGTTGGTGATGCGGTTGAAGTTGGTGCTGTAGTTTGCTTAATTGACACAGAGGCTGCTAAGCCAGAAGATAACGTTGCAAAAAAAGAAGAAGTAAAAAAAGCTCCAAAAGCAGAAGCTAAAAAAGAAGAAAAGCGAGCAGCGATTAAAGAAACTTATGCCTCAGGTACAGCTTCGCCAGCGGCTAAAAAAATATTGGACGAAAAAGGTGTTGATGCCAAGTCAGTAAATGGAACAGGTAGAGATGGTAGAATAACCAAAGAAGATGCGGTCAATGCTTCACCATCCATGGGAACACCAACAGGTGGAAACCGTGGCGAGTCCCGTTCTAAATTGTCTATGTTACGTAGAAAAGTGGCTGAACGTTTAGTGTTGGTAAAGAATGAAACGGCAATGCTGACCACTTTTAATGAGGTTGATATGTCCCCAATTTTTGCTCTGCGTAAAGAATATAAAGAAACTTTTAAAGAAAAACATGGTGTAAGCTTAGGCTTTATGTCCTTTTTTACTTTAGCTATAGTTCGTGCTTTAGAGCTATTTCCTTCTGTAAACTCTATGATTGATGGTAAAGAAATGCTTTCGTTCGATTTCTGTGATATCAGTATTGCAGTATCTGGCCCTAAAGGTTTGATGGTCCCTGTAATTAGAAATGCAGAGAATTTGACTTTTAGAGGTGTTGAGGTTGAGGTAAAACGTTTGGCCATTCGTGCACGTGAAGGTGAAATTACTGTAGATGAAATGACTGGGGGAACGTTTACGATTACTAATGGAGGTGTATTTGGTTCAATGTTGTCAACCCCAATAATAAACCCACCTCAAAGTGCTATATTGGGTATGCACAATATAGTTGAAAGACCTATTGCAAAAGATGGAACGGTCGTAATTGCTCCAATAATGTACGTAGCCTTATCATATGACCATAGAATTATTGATGGTAAAGAATCTGTCGGGTTTTTGGTAGCGGTGAAAGAGGCATTGGAAAATCCTGAAGAAATTCTGATGAATTCAAATGTGACGAAGGCATTGGAATTGTAGTTCGTCAATTTTAAAAATAAATAAAGCCCCATGCATAATAATAGGTTGGGGCTTTTTGCGTATAGCTGCTCTCTGTCAACCGGTACTGCATACTCAACACTTATTTATTTCTTTACTTTCAAATACACACAATTCTTATCATAATCAATAATTGCTTTTGTTTTTTTAAGAATATCGGCACCAATAATACCATCAACAGGTAGTGCTTTGTGTGCAGTCAGAGCTTCATTTACATGTACTAGATCAAAGAGTACGATCTTTAGCTTATTTTTTTTCCAGCTTCCTATTTTAATTTCGTTTTTGGTAGAAATTAAAGTTTCCATATTTGTAGCCCCAGCTCCAGCAGCTTTTATTTTTGATTCTTTAGAAGTAAGGTTGAAGAGTTCTATTTTGTCGAAACCTATACAAGTATTTGATGCCCCTGTATCCAATATAAATCTGCCGGACACACCATTTATTTTAGCCACAATTTCAAAATGGTTAGTGGCAGTAAGTACTAATGGAACAGGTGCATATTTCTTTTTTTTCAAGAATTTTTTAAGGGAAGACATAGTATTAGGAAGTTAGATTGGAAATAACTTTGCTACAAGGCAAAAATAAATTTGAGTTTGAGTTTGTAAAGATAAACCTATTTTTGCCATATGATATTGACCGATACGCATACCCATTTATACAGCGAAGCCTTTGATGGTGACCGTGATGCAGTAATACATAATGCTATTGATAAAGGGGTAAAACGATTTTTTATTCCGGCTATTGATTCTTCTTATACTGAAGCTATGTTGAGCTTAGAGGCATCGTATC
>QILY01000252.1 GCA_003232155.1 Maribacter sp. | reverse complement strand
GCGCAACATAAAAAATGGACTCTAGAAGATTGTGTTACCTATGCTGTAGAGAATAACTTAACTGTAGCTCAATTTGAGTTGGATCTGGAGAATGTACTAATAGATAAATCAGATGCGATAGGTAATTTTCTTCCAAATTTAAATGGAAACAGCTCCGTTTCAAGTAATACAGGTTTTTCTATTAACCCTACCAATAACCTTCCCACAAATAGCACTGCGAACAATGCCAATTTTGGCGTTAATACTAATGTAAATTTATTTGATGGTTTGCGAAACGTGCATCGATTGAACAGAGCAAAATTGAATGCTATTGCGAATCAATATCGATTAGATGATCTAAAGGATGATATTCGTTTAAATGTTGCCAACAGTTATTTGCAGGTGCTATCCAATAAAGAATCGTTGAAAGTTTTCAGAGCGCAATACGCGGTTACCGAACAAGATTTAAAACGAACAAAGGAATTGGTCGATTCTGGTGTTGTGCCTAGAGGTGATTTGCTTGAAATAGAAGCTACTGCCGCCGGTCAAGAACAACAAATTGTAAATGGCGAGAGTTTAGTTTTGATTTCCCGTATTAATCTGGCCCAATTATTACAGATTACCGATTATGAAAATTTTGATATCGCAGATGATTCCTTTGATATTCCGCCAACAAACATTTTGAACAATTCCGCCAAAACAATTTTTGCCAAAGCATTAGAATTCAGAAATGATATTAAATTTTCTAAAACAAATGTTGAATTAGCAGAAAAAGATTTAGAGATCAGTAAAGGAGCTAGATTACCTACATTATCAGGTTTCGCAAATTATGGAACAAGATATTCTGATGTAACGCGAATTCCTGGTGGTAATGGTGCGCCGTTCACCCCAAATTTTATTGACCAACTTTGGATTTTTGATGGAGTTGCATACGGAGTACAGATCAACGTACCTATTTTTAATGGTTTTAGTACAAGAAATAATATCCGACGTTCAAAAATCAATATTGAAAAATCCAAATTACAGTTTGAACAAGATAAATTGAATTTAGAAACTGATATTCAACAAGCTTATGTTGATGTGACTACTTTTTATAAAGCTTATGAAGCTGCAGAAAAAACATTAGAAGCAAGGCGCTTAGCATACCTATATTCTAAAGAACGTTTTGATGTGGGATTAATGAACGCGTTTGATTTTAGCCAAGCGCAATCCAGAGTTGATAACGCCGAAGCTGATTTAATTCGAACAAAGTATAATTATATTTTTAGACTTAAAATACTAGAATTTTATTTTGGAATTCCTATTTCATTGAACTAAGCAAAATTAAGATAAGAACTTACTTCTGTATTTTGAAGCATGAATTTTTCATGGATCTAAGTTGGAATATTTTTAAAATTTAATGACACTTATCCTAAATATAGAAACAGCTACTACCAATTGTTCAGTTTGTATCGCAAAAAATGGAAATATATTGGCCATTAAAGAGCATGATACGCCCAATTATTCGCATTCTGAACAGTTACATCTCTTTGTTGAAGAAATATTAAGGCAAGCCTCAGTTTCATTGCCTGAGATAGATGCCATTGCAATAAGCAAAGGGCCAGGCTCATATACCGGTTTGAGAATAGGGGTTTCTGCTGCTAAAGGACTATGTTTTTCTTTAGATATTCCTCTTATTTCAACAGCTACTTTGAAGAGTATGGCATATCAATCAAAACCAGTAGCTATTGATTATATTATCCCTGTTTTAGATGCACGCCGTATGGAAGTGTACTCTCATGTTTTTGATGCGGATCTGAATACCGTTCGTGGGACAAAAGCAGATATTATTGACCTAGGTTCTTATGCAGAATACACCAAAAAGGGTAAAGTTCTTTTGGTAGGTAATGGTGCTGAAAAATGTAAAGGGATATTAGAACATTCTAATTTTAGTTTTGATACTACTATAGTACCTTCAGCATCTGAAATGGCAACCTTATCCTATGAAAAATACAAAAATGGCGATTTTGAGGATACTGCCTATTTTGAACCTTACTATTTGAAAGATTTTATTGCCCTAAAGAAAAAGATAAAATAACTTTATTAACCGGGTTTATCGGTAGTAGTATGTATTACGGTTTGCGGGAACGGTATTTCGATTTTCTCTGCATCAAATCTATTCTTCAATTCCTCTAATACATGAAAGTGAGCAGCCCAAAAAACATCATTTTTGGCCCAAAACCTTAAGCTTAAGCTTACAGAACTTTCAGCAAGTTCGGCCACATAAACCTCTGGTACAGGTTCAGGGAGTATATTTTTGTTTTCAGCACATATTTGTAATAAAATATTCTTAGCGGTTTTGATGTTTGAATTATAACCAATACCCACATTGATCATATCACGTCGTGTACTTTCCGAATTGTAATTTATAATGTTATTGTTCGATAATTGACCGTTTGGTATTATGGCTTCCTGATTGCCAAATGTATTTATTTTAGTAGTGAAAATAGAAATCTCTTTTACAGTACCATCAATGCCTTGTGCCGATATGAAATCACCAACTTTAAAAGGTTTAAAAAGAAGAATCAGCATACCACCGGCAAAGTTCGATAGAGAACCTTGTAATGCAAGGCCAATAGCTAGACCTGCTGCTCCAATAATAGCCACAAATGATGATGATTTCACACCTAAATGCGTAATGACCAAAACAAATAGTATTGCTTTTAATGCAATGTTTATAAAACTTTGTAGAAAGGTCTCTAAGGTAGGGTCGTAGTCAGTCTTCTCAAAGAATTTACGTACCATTCTATTCATAAAGCGGACAGCCCATAGGCCAACTATAAAAATAAAGACAGCTAGAATAAAATCAGGTAGTACTTGCCAAATCCAATCAATGGCATTATCAATATGTTCTTGGTAATTTGTAAATTCTTTCATGAATGTTCTAGATATAAATTTGGTGGCAAGATTATTAAAATTATTTTTTCAGTCAAGTAAACTATTGTTAATTTTCTTGGGTTAATTCTATCATAGGTAAAACTTCTTTTATTTCAGTTACCGGTAACTTGCATGCACCGTGTTGACAAACATAGAATAAAGTGCTATTCTCTACAAATCTATTTTGAAGTATTGCAATGGTACTTGTTTGCTTGGTTGCTGCTATAATAGTGTTAGGTAAATATTCTTTTTGAAGTTTGTTCACTTTTTCATGGTATGCTTCACCAACTATGGCCACTTCATAAAATGGTTTGTTCATCATCAGGGCCAATTGCATCCAATTGGCATAGTTTTGCGCATTTTCCGCAAAATTTTCTTGAGCGTTTTTCAACATTTGCAGGGCAATGTCTTCATAATTTTCCTGTGGGAAAAACTTAAATAGCTTAAATAAATTTTTAGCTAGTATGGAGTTTGATGCAGGAATCACATTATCTGTCATTTCTATAGTTCTTCGGATGATGAAATCATCTTTTTTTGAGGTAAAAAAGAACATGTTACTTTCAGTATCTTTAAAATTTTCAATACAATAGGAAGTCAATTCCTTGGCACGAACCAACCATTTTTCATCAAAGGTTATTTCATATAAACCTATAAAAGCATCAACGACCGATGCATAATCTTCTAAATACCCGTTGATGGTACTTTTTCCTTTTTTGTGATTATGGAACAAGCCCCCGTCTTCTTTGGTTAAATGCGCATCAATAAACTGGGCGTTTTTTAGTGCTAGTTCTAAGTAGCTTTCATTACCTAGATAACGGTAGGCATCCACCAAGCCTTTAAGCATCAATCCGTTCCAAGAAGTGAGTATTTTATCATCTAGGCGGGGTTTGTTTCTTTTGTTTCTTTCGGTTTTTAATACTTGTATACATCCATCGATTACCATATTCAATTTTTCTAC
>QILY01000080.1 GCA_003232155.1 Maribacter sp. | reverse complement strand
GCAGAGAAATCAAAGAAGCCCGAAGCACACGTAATTTTGAAAATGTAGTACTTAGTGAAACTTCCAAGGAAAATACATTCTATATGATGCCTGAAAATGGCAAAGTAGTGGAGAAGAAGAAATAAAAAAGTAAAGTGGGGGATTGAAAATATAAATGTATCAGTTTATTTTCGACACATTCAATTTAACTTAAAAAAAGGTTAAAAAAAGAAGTTCTAAAAACAGAAGGTACTTATTTTTCGTAAATTAGAAACTCTTGTTTTTTGCAAGGGCTTTTGTTTTTATTAGAACTTTTTTCTCCGATGGCTATTGAGATATTTCAAAACAGTCTCTAAGTAATAATATGTATAAAATATACGAACCCAACACCTAAAGAAAATGCCAACATACACGTTAAAAATTAATGGTAGCCCCCAATCAATTGAGGCCAGCAGACACTCCCTTATTATGGGCGTTAAGAGACCATTTAGATATGGTAGGAACCAAATTTGGTTGTGGAATTGGTCAATGTGGTGCCTGTACGGTACATATTGATGGTAATGCTTCTCGCAGCTGCCAAATGAAAGTATCACAATTAGATGGTAAGGAAATTACAACTATCGAAGGTTTGTCTGAAGATGGTTCGCATCCTGTACAGCAAGCTTGGAAAGAAGTTGACGTGCCGCAATGTGGGTACTGTCAGGCAGGTCAGATAATGACTGCGTCGGCTTTTTTAGATAAGAACCCGAATCCGAGCGGACAGGAAATCAAAAATGCAATGCACGGTAACATCTGTCGCTGTTCGGCATATAGTCGTATTCAGAAAGCGGTAGCGATTGCAGCAGAAAACAAATTGACCTAACCTAAAAATTGAAAATCATGTCAACTCTTATACCCTCAAAATTTAGCAGAAGGTCTTTTTTAAGGACCTCTTCGCTGGCCAGTGGCGGAATGCTTATTGGTTTTAACTTCTTTACGGCCTGTAAAGACACGGCTAAAATGCCGATAGATATTTCAAAACTCAATTATAATGATTTTAATGCTTTTATCAAGATTGCTGATAATGGTTTGGTAACTATATTTTCTCCGAATCCTGAAATCGGACAGGGAGTAAAAACATCAATGCCGATGATTATTGCCGAGGAACTTGATGTTGCTTGGAAAAATGTACATGTGGCCCAAGGTATTTTAGATACGGTAAATTATGTTCGCCAAGTAGCTGGTGGCAGTCAATCCATTCGTTTTGGATGGGATGCTTTGCGACAAACTGGGGCTACAGCACGTCAAATGCTAGTGAATGCCGCTGCGGCCAAATGGGGCGTTGATGCTTCGGAATGTTCTGCCAAGCAAGGCGTAATTACAAATGCCAAAGGCGAAACTTTAGGATATGGTGATGTGGTCAAAGAAGCCGCTGTATTAGAAGTTCCTGAAAATATCCCTTTAAAAGATCCATCAACTTATACATTAATAGGAACTGATGTTGGCAATGTGGATATTGATAAAATAATTGTAGGCGAGCCTCTTTTTGGATTGGATTACAAAGTGGACGGAATGGTTTATGCATCAGTATTACGACCACCGGCATTTGGACAATCTTTAATTTCTTATGATGATGCCGAAGCTAGAGCTACACCTGGAGTTATTGACGTAATAAAGATAGGAGCAAAAGCAAAGGCGCTTATGGCCAAAGAAAAAGTCAATTGGAGTGTACGACTGCACGATAGTGAAAAAGTGGTGGTCATTGCAGAAAATACATGGGCAGCCATGCAAGGAAAAAAAGCAATTAAAGCTACTTGGTCTGACGATTCTGAACTAGAAAGTACTGATTTTCAAGATAAAAAACTGCTAAGCTTGTTAAATGGCAACAAATTCAAAACTTTAAGAAAAGACGGAAATGTAAAGAAAGCATTTGCTCAAGCAGATAAGGTATTAGAAAGAACGTACGAGTCGCCTTTCTTACCGCATAACTGTATGGAACCCATGAATTTCTTTGCTAATGTTACCGATCAGAAGATACATTTGGTAGGACCAGTACAGACTCCAGCAGCAGCAGCTGAAACGGTTTCTGAACTATTAGGTCGTAATATTGCTGATATTCGATTGGAGATGACGCGAATGGGCGGTGGTTTTGGTCGCCGTTTGTACGGTGACTTTGTGTATGAATCTGCTGAGATTTCCGATGTTATAAGAAAACCGGTCAAAATGGTTTCTACACGTGAAGATGATATGACTACAGGTGTATATCGACCTGCTATTAAATATAGAATTGCCGCATCAATTAAAAATGGGGAAATTACAGGGTACCATTTGAAGGAAGCTGCTGTAAATAGTAATATGTATGGTTTAATCCCTAACTTTTTTCCTGCCGGTACTTTAGAAAATTATCAGGTTGATGTAGCAAACTATAAAAGTGAAATTACAACAGGGGCATGGAGAGCTCCCTATACAAATTTCCTCGCCTTTGCCGAACAAAATTTTTTAGATGAACTTGCTGAGGAATTGGATATAGACCCTATTCAAATGCGTCTAGATATGTTGCAGAAGGTAAAAGGAACTACAGATGCCCGCATTCAATATTCAGCGGAACGCATGGAAGATGTGATTAATTTGGTTGTAGAAAAATCAGGATATCGAACTCCTAAAGAAGGAGTTTTTCAAGGCTTCTGTGCTTATTATTGCCACAATACCCATATTGCTGAGGTTGCCGACGTGGTTATGGAGAACAATCAGCCCGTGGTCAAGAAGGTAACGGTAGCTGTTGATTGTGGTATTGTAGTGAACCCATTGGGGGCATTGAATCAAATAGAAGGTGGTGTGGTAGACGGCGTAGGTCATTCGATGTATGGGGATTTTGGATTTAAGAATGGAATGCCAGTAAGCAATAATTATGATTCGTACCGTTTGATTCGAAATAAAGAGGCGCCAGCAGTTGAAACACACTTTGTGGAAAATACATTGAGCCCCACAGGATTGGGAGAGCCAACATTACCGCCAGCAGGTGCTGCAGTGTCTATAGCTTTAAAGAAAGCAACTGGTAATAGAATATACAAACAGCCTTTTGTAAGTAATATGGCAACGAAACCAATTCTTGGATAAAATCACGATATGGAAGTATTACTTTTCGGAATTGCAAAGGATATTGTTGGGGATTCACAAATTCAGTTTTCAGAAACGGATAAAGTACCGAGATCTGTTTCAGAACTGAAGAAAATGATTTCGGAAACCTATCCTGGGTTTGGTAGATTATCATCCTTGGCTGTAGCCGTAAATAGTGAGTATGCTCAAGATGATGTGCCTTTGGACAGGAATGATGAAATAGCCATTATTCCCCCTGTAAGTGGCGGGTAATGCAAAATAAACATCAAAATAATCGATTGAATTTGTTTCTTTTCCGCCCATATTTCAATATAAAATATAACCGTAACCAAGGCTATGCTTAGATTTTTTATTTTATCTGAACGAAAAATAATTCAAATTAATTTCGACCATTTTAATATTCATTTAGCATAATGAATAAAAAAATAATAGAAATAGTTGATATAATAGATGCTTCCCAAGTGTTCACGGAACTATCCGATACGCAAAGTGGAGGTATTTGTGTTTTTGTAGGAACGGTACGTGAGCATACAAAAGGTGAAGAAGTTGTTTCCCTGGAGTTTGAAACTTACAAGAAAATGGCCCTGAAAGAAATGGATAAGATTGCTAAGGAAGCCATGGAAAAATGGAAGCTAAATAAAGTAATCATCCGTCATGCCGTGGGATTCAAAAAAGTAGAGGCACCTGTTGTTGTGGTCGGCGCATCATCCGCGCACCGTGATGCTTGTTTTGAAGCCTGTCGCTATTTAATAGATACCTTAAAAGAGACCGTTCCTATTTGGAAAAAAGAGCTGTTCAAAAATAAAACTGTTTGGGTATCCGCACATCCATAAGGTTAAAAATACCGGGTGCGAAATACAAAGTTCAAAAAAGTAAAATGCTCCTCCTCTTAACAGATACTTAGACAAGGAGGTGGTTTTTCACTTTAGTGTGAAAAACCGGAGGGGCTTGAAAGCGAAAACCTTAGCAGAACACCTAAAAAATAATAAACGCACTAATCAAAATTCAACAAATCCCCGTCTTCTGAAAAATAAAAATGAAATGAAAAAATCCCTCTCACATATAAACGAATCAGGCAATGCCTCCATGGTAGATATCTCAAACAAACAAGCAACGGTACGAACCGCAGTAGCTTCGGGAAAAGTTGTTTTTCCTTCTGATGTTTTTGATACATTGGCTTCCCAAGACTTTTTAGGTCATAAAGGGAG
>QILY01000197.1 GCA_003232155.1 Maribacter sp. | reverse complement strand
ATAGCCTCAGCTACGGCGATAAATTTTAACGAAGGTATGGGGAAAAAGACCAAGTAGAAATTTCGGATTTCCATTTGGCAGGAGTATATATTTAAAGACCCAAAGAAAAAAAGTAGTTATGAAAATTTACCTGAGTTTATTTGTTTTAGTAATATGTTCAACAACACTAGCACAAGAAAATATGAAAGATTCCATTCCCTATGCAAGTATACCTGAAGCACCTGAAAATTATACAGCTGGTACTGTAGTGGCGCGAATGATTGACGGACTCGGTTTTCGATATTACTGGGCAAGTGAAGGCCTAACGCAAGAGAATATGGACTATAGTCTAGGGAATGATACACGAACTATTGCAGAAACCATCAGTCATATTTATAATCTCTCGTCTACAGTTCTAAACGCTGCCAAGAAATTGCCGAACGAAAGAACAAAACCGGCTGTATCGCTATCCTCTTTTGAAGAGCGTATAAGAACATTGGAGAATTTGAAGGAAGCCAGCATGCTCTTCGCAGTTTCCACAGATATGGAAGCCCATAAAATAATTTTTAAAAATGCGAACGGAGAAACCAGTTTTCCTTTTTGGAATGGTATCAATGGTCAGGTAGAAGATGCTGTTTGGCATGCTGGGCAATTAGTGGTCATGCGCCGTGCTGCGGGTAATCCTATTCATCCTAAAGTAAATGTGTTTTTAGGAAAGTTGAATAAGTAACCCCGATTACATTCATATGATCTTTAAAACGTAAATTTGGCAAATGCAAAAGTATCTACCATTTCTGCATTGGTTGCGTAACTACAATAAGCAGGATTTTCTAAAAGATATAATCGCTGGTCTTATGGTAGGTATAGTTCTTATACCTCAAGGTATGGCATATGCTATGATTGCAGGGCTTCCTCCCGTGTATGGTTTGTACGCCGCTTTGTTTCCGCTTTTAGTATATGTATTTTTGGGTACATCAAGGCAATTGGCAATTGGCCCTGTTGCTATGGATTCTCTTTTGGTAGCAGCTGGTTTAGGCACTTTAGCGATTACAAGCCTCGATAATTATATTGCTATGGCGATATTCTTGGCTTTCTTAGTAGGGGCAATTCAGTTTATATTAGGGATATCCCGTATGGGCTTTTTAGTTGGTTTTTTGTCTAAACCCGTTATTACCGGTTTTACTTCTGCAGCGGCTTTTATTATTATTTTCAGTCAATTAAAACATCTATTGGGAGCCAATATTGCCAAAAGCAGTAAGTTTCATCAATTGGTTTTAAATGCTTATGAAAAATTGGGCGAGATCAATATCTATGATTTTGCTATTGGGTTAGGAGGTATCTTGATAATAGTAGCGTTAAAAAAATGGAGTCGAAAAATTCCACCTATACTATTGGTGGTCGTATTGGGAATCTTGGCGGTGTATTTTCTGAATTTAGAATCATATGGTGTAAAAATTGTAGGTGAAGTACCTAAAGGTTTGCCCAGCTTTAAAATGCCTGATATTAGCATTGAAAATATATTGAATATATGGCCTATTGCTTTGACTTTAGCATTAATAGGGTATTTAGAGGCGATATCAATAGGCAAGGCTTTAGAAGAAAAAGCAGGTAAGGAAACAATAGATGCCAATCAAGAATTGATTGCTCTAGGCTCTTCAAATATGGTAGGTTCTTTTTTTCAAGCTTACCCTGTAACCGCTAGTTTTTCACGTTCTGCAATTAATGGTGAAACAGGTGTTAAAACCAATTTAGGGGCTTTGTTTTCGGTTTTGCTAGTAGTACTCACTTTGTTGTTTTTAACCCCCTTGTTTTATTATCTGCCAAATGCAGTGTTGGCAAGCATTATTATGGTATCGGTCTTTAATTTGATTGATTTTTCTTATCCAAAGAGCTTATGGGAAAATCGTAAAGATGAATTTTTGGTATTATTGCTTACTTTTCTTGTAACCCTTTTTGTCGGTATTCCACAAGGTATATTATTAGGAGTGTTATTTTCATTATTATTGATGGTGTATCGCACTTCAAATCCTCATTTTGCAGTTTTAGGTAATATTAAGAATTCCGACTATTATAAAAATATAAATCGGTTTGGTGATGAGGTAGTGGTTCGAGATGATTTACTTATTGTACGTTTTGATTCACAGCTTTATTTTGGAAATGCAGCATATTTTAAAAAACAATTGTACAAACATATTGATGAAAAAGGAAGCACGTTAAAAGCAGTAATATTGAATGCTGAAGCTATTACTTATATTGATAGCAGCGCAACGCAAATGCTAACAATGGTCATTGATGAAATACATAAAAAAGGACTTCAATTTTATATTGCAGGAGCCATTGGCCCAACCCGCGATATTATTTTTAGTAGCGGTATTATTGATGCGCTTCACAAAGAGTATCTTTTTGTGAAAACAAAAGAAGCGATAGCCTATTATGATGATCCCAGTTCAGTGTCCGTTTTATTGGGTAAAGTGGCCCATCAAAATCGTGTTAAACCAAATGAATTTTAAGGTTTATTCGGTATTAATGGTAACTAATGTTACTGACTGTTAATTCAGTATGTAGTAATTTTATAGAAGAAAAATAGTTGACATTTTAAGATGTACACATTAAAAAAGGAGTTATGAATATAGAACAGATATATACCGGATGCCTTGCCCAAGGCGCATATTATATTGAAAGTAAAGGTGAAGTTGCTATTATTGACCCATTGCGTGAAGTTGATCAATATATAAAAAAGGCCAGTGCTGATAATGCTAAAATCAAATATATATTCGAGACACATTTTCATGCTGATTTTGTAAGCGGACATGTAACACTTTCTAAAAAAACAGGGGCTCCTATTATTTATGGACCGAATGCAAACCCGTCTTTTGATGCGATTATTGCCGAAGACGCACAAGAGTTTCAACTTGGTGAGCTTAGTATTAAAGTATTGCACACTCCTGGGCATACTATGGAAAGCACTACGTATTTATTGCGTGATGCGGCAGGTAAAGACCAAGCTATTTTCTCAGGCGACACTTTGTTTTTAGGTGATGTTGGCAGGCCAGATCTAGCACAGAAAGCCACTGATATGACCCAAGAAGATTTAGCAGGAATCTTGTTTGATAGTCTACGAACAAAGATTATGCCTTTGGGTGATGATATAACGGTTTATCCCGCGCATGGTGCAGGATCTGCCTGTGGTAAGAATATGATGAAAGAAACTGTAGATACCTTGGGCAACCAAAAAAAAAGGAACTATGCTTTACGTGCTAATATGACCAAAGAAGAGTTTGTCAAAGAAGTTACCGATGGTCTGCTACCGCCACCTAAGTACTTTCCTTTGAACGTAAAAATGAATAAAGAAGGATACGAAGATATTGACGATGTTTTGGATAGGGGAACAACCGCACTTTTCCCCAAAGCTTTTGAAGCTGTTGTAAATGATACTGGAGCTTTGGTTTTAGATGTTAGACATCAAAAAGATTTTGTTCAAGGGCATATACCCCGTTCTATTTTTATAGGATTGAACGGGGATTTTGCGCCATGGGTCGGCACATTGATTGGAGATGTAAAGCAAACTATTTTATTGGTTGCTCCTGAAGGAATGGAAAAAGAAGCGATTACCCGTTTATCTAGAGTTGGCTTTGATGGTACTATTGGCTTTTTAAAAGGTAGTTTTGAAGCTTGGAAAGAAGCTGGAATGGATTATGATACCATCACTTCAATATCAGCTGAAGAAGCTAAGGGTGCTATAAATACTAAAAAAGTGACTGTTTTTGATGTTCGAAAAGGTGGAGAGTATTCTTCAGAACATATTGTTGATGCTAAACACACCCCCTTGAGCTCACTGAATGACTATTTAGCTGAATTGCCTAAGGCTGACACTTTCTATATGCATTGTGCAGGAGGATACCGTTCTGTAATTGC
>QILY01000221.1 GCA_003232155.1 Maribacter sp. | reverse complement strand
TACGACCCTTCAAACGGATTTACCTTGTTCTGATCCATAACTTCATTCATGCAAAGTAAAGAAATGAAAGAAGTAAACCCTTCATCCATCCATTCATGTTTGGCCTCATTGGTGGCTAAGATATGCTGAAACCAAGAGTGGGCTATTTCATGAATAGTAACCCCCACTAAGCTGCCGAACTTGCGCTCTCCGGTAATTAGGGTGCTCATGGCGTACTCCATACCACCATCACCACCTTGAATAACTGAATATTGCCCATAAGGGTACTTGCCAATGTTTTTACTGAAAAATTGCATTGTTTCAGCTGTTTTGGGCTGTAACTTTTTCCAGTTTTCAAGAATTTTAGGATTGTTTTTATAGAAAAAATGAAGCATAGGCCCATCTTCGACCTGTAATGTATCATGGATATAATCAGGGTCGGCGGCCCACATAAAATCGTGAACCATAGGAGCTTTAAAATGCCAGGTCAAGGTTTTTCCTTTTTGTTTTGTGACCTTGGAGCCCGGAGCTTCGTAACCATGGCCAATTTCTTGTGGATTTTGCAAATACCCGCTTCCGCCCACTACATACTTTTTGTCTATAGTCAGCTTTACATCAAAATCACCCCAAACCCCATGAAATTCTCGGGCAATATATGGGTCGGCATGCCACCCTTCAAAATCATATTCTGCCATTTTCGGATACCATTGGCTCATAGAAAGTGCAACGCCCTCTGCATTGTTTCTTCCTGATCGGCGAATTTGTACAGGTACTTGCCCTTCAAAGGTCATATCAAAAGTGGTATTGCCACCAGCGGGAATTGGTTTTGCCAAAGTAACTACCAATACGGTACCTTCCTCTTCAAAAGAAACAGTTTGCCCATCTTGCTTTAAGGCTAGGGCATGTAAGTACCCAATTTCACTTTCAGTAAGTGACGTGATACGACTCTTTTTATCTTTTGTGGTCATACGATTATCGGGGTCGACTATACTTTGTAGCCTAGCATCCATTTCACTACCGGGTTGAAAAGCATTGAAATATAAATGATAAAAGACTCTTGTTATCTCATCTGGAGAATTGTTAGTATACACTAATTTTTGGGTACCTGTATAACGGAAGTTTTCTACATTCATGTCCACTTCCATTGTATAATCAACATGCTGTTGCCAGTATGAATTATTTTGAGCTTGAACAGTAGCGGTAAAACTTATTAAAAAGCACAAAAGCGCCCCTATCTTGATATTTTTATATTGCATGGTGTATTATTATATTTTAATTTTTCCTGAAGCAACACCTTCTGCCATAATCAAGGCATTATAGGCATTTGCTATTTTTCCTGATGTTGATATCTCTTTTAAAGAAGCTGTTTTACCTGTATCACCACCTAGCATAACTTTTGTTATAGGTGCTAAACCTGATTCTAGTATAATCTTTTTTACCTGTGAAGCGGTTAATTTAGGATATTGGGACCGAATCAATGCTGCAATACCAGCGACAGCAGGTGCGGCCATTGAAGTACCGGGCGAATATTCATATGTATTGTTCGGATAGGTAGAATAAATGTCGGTACCCGGAGCAAAAATATCAACATTAATTTTGCCGTAATTAGAGTAGTTGGCCAAAAGCTCACCACCATATTTGGAGTTTAAAGCTCCAACAGTAATTACATTATCTGCTATTTCCGTACCATTGTTTACTTGATCATTAGGAAAATTGGGCTCATTGGGCTCGTCTAAATTGACCCCATCGTTGCCTGCTGCATGTATAAAAAGCACATCTTTTTCAGCAGCATATTTTATGGCATCATATACCCATTCGGCTTTTGGCGAAAATGATTTTCCAAAGCTGCCATTGATGATTTTTGCCCCATTATCAACTGCATATCGAATACCTAAAGCAATATCTTTATCATACTCGTCACCATTAGGTACTGCGCGAATACTCATTATGGCTACATTATTGGCAACACCATTGATTCCTTTTCCATTGTTTCGCTCTGCCGCGATAATACCTGCAACATGCGTACCATGACTTTCGCTTTCAGAGCGGCTTTGCGGGTTACCGTTTCCGTATTTGGTATCGGTAATATCATACGGGTCGTCACCCACTACTTTTCTTCCATCAAAGTTTACATTGTAATTGTAATTGACTTGATCAGAAAAATGGCTTATACCATCTTCAAGAAGTTTTATGAAACTTGGCAAATCGTCTGCAAACGAAAATGCCTGAAGTGCAGCACCTACATTTTGTCGCATAGCTTCTGTTGTTGGTTTAATTGCAGAAACTTCTTTTTTGGTATAATCTGATTTATTCAATTCTTTTTTTAGCCCTTCATGTGCATTTTTTACTGCCTGAAGAAATTGCTCATACTGTTGTTTGCTCTGAACGGCTTTTCCATATTCAGTATCTACTTTGGTTTTTGCCTTAGCTTGCATGGCAGCGTCTCCTAGTTTTAATTTTACAATTCGGGCTGCTTCCAATTGCTCATTATATGATTCGCCTAAAAAATTATATCCGTGTATATCATCAATATAACCGTTGTTATCATTGTCTTTTCCATCACCGGGCTTTTCACCTTTATTGGTCCATAATACGTCATCAAGGTCTTCGTGTTTAAGATCAACCCCAGCATCTAAAACGGCAACAATTACTTTTCGCCCTTTCTTGTTTCCAATGATTTCAGCATAGGCTTTATTAACGCTCATGCCAGGAATGGTATCTGACACCAAATCTAAATGGCCCCAATTTTTTTTCTGATCTTCGGTAAGATCAGTTATTTTTAATGGAGTAGCATCAATATTTTCAATAGGTGTAGATACTAATGCAGTTGTAACGCACCCCATAAATAGAAGTGCTGTTGAAAATCCTAAAACGGATTTAGAAAAAATACGTGTCATATAAAGATATTAGATTATTTGAATAAGTCATTAAATGTATGGGTCTGATTAAGGCGAACCCCCTTTTCGGTCGATTGCAAGGTACAAATTTCATTATGGGCATCATGTTCAAAAAACAGGATGTAATCTTCTTTTGCTGCGGTATTTAAAAACAACTCTTTTTCTGCCAAAGTGAGTAAGGGTCTTGTATCATACCCCATAATATAAGGTACAGGAATATGACCGACCGTAGGAACTAAATCTGCTACAAAAGCTATGGTTTTGCCTTGATATTGAATATGTGGGATCATTTGTTTTTCGGTATGACCATCAACAAACAGAATGCCAAAACCAAGTTCAGAGTTTTTGATAAAAGCATCATTTCCACGTGAAATAAACTTTAATTGCCCACTTTCTTGCATTGGCAATAGGTTTTCTTTTAAAAAAGATGCCTTTTCACGAATATTAGGTTTTGTGGCCCATTGCCAATGGTTTTCATTGGTCCAAAAAGCAGCATTTTTGAAAGCTGGTTCGTAGCCTGTTCGGTCTTTATTCCATTGTATGCTTCCGCCACAGTGGTCAAAGTGAAGGTGGGTCATAAAAACATCAGTAATATCATCTTTATGAAAACCGTATTTGGCCAAAGAAGCATCTATTGAATGGTCTCCCCATTGATAATAGTAGCTAAAAAACGTATTTGATTGTTTGTTGCCCACGCCCGTATCAATCAAAATTAGCCGATTGCCGTCTTCTATCAAAAGACTGCGGGCGGCGAGATCAATCATATTGTTATTATCTGCCGGGTTGGTTCTTTGCCAAATAGTTTGTGGTACAACGCCAAACATGGCGCCACCATCCAATTTAAAATTGCCAGTTTCTATGGGGTATAAAGTCATTCAAATGTTATAATCAAGTGCAAAATAATAAAATCAATAGGCATAGTTGGCCTAGTTACACCTTTTTTAACAATCTGCTAAATAAAACAGTGTGTTATAAGCCCAAAATCACCCTAAAAATAGGCTTTATTTATTTTGCTAATTCTTGACCA
>QILY01000299.1 GCA_003232155.1 Maribacter sp. | reverse complement strand
CAACCGACAACTATTCAATTACCTCCACCTTTGTAATATAGACGTTCTGCTGTGGCCAATCGCCTTTACCTACTGACTGCGAATTGATTTTGTCAACAATATTCATACCCTGAATAACCTTTCCGAAAGGGGTATAGCCCCCATCTAAATGATATGAACCTGGCTTGGTGACCACAATAAAAAACTCATAGGGCGAAGCTAATTTATGTGGGTTGTTTACCTTGCTGCTAGGCATTGATACAACGCCTCTATGGTGTTTGTGCCCCTTTCTTGTATCTGGAGGCAATAGGTATCTACCTATTTCCCTTCTCCTATCAGCAGTCTCTTTATCATCGGCATTTCCACCTTGAATAATGAAATTTTTAACTACTCTATGAAATTGAGTACCATCAAAATAACCTTGTCGTGTCAGATAGATGAAGTTTGCCTTATGATAAGGAACATTATCAAAAAGCTGTATGGTGAAGCTACCTAAACTTGTAGTGATTCTTACTTTGTTCTCCTTTAGTTCTTTTTGATAATTAAAGAAAAATTCAATTGAATTTTCTTTGTTAAGTTGAAATTCTTCTTCAGGTTCTTCTTCAATTACCGCTAAGGGAACGGAATCTTTTTTTATTTCTTTGGTTTGTTCAGAAGCTTCCTTTTTGTTAGCCTCCTCTTTACAACTTCCTAAAAATAATAATGGTATTATTGTAAGTAAAGCGATTCTTTTCAATAGCATGGATTTTACTTTTTTTTCACAACAGGTTTCAAAAATAAAAGATCTACCCTTACCGGGGGAAGCATCTCATTTTAAAGTAGCACCTGAAAGTAGGGTTAAAAAATTACGAGAAAGTATATTTAAGAAAGAAAATACCAAAAAAGCAGCGGTTATGGCATTGTTTTATCCTGATGCCCATCAACTTACCCATTTGTTACTTATCCTTAGAAAAACATATAAGGGCGTACATTCAAACCAAATCGCTTTGCCAGGTGGAAAAGTAGAGCGTACAGATGCTGATTTACAGGCTACGGCCTTACGAGAAACCTATGAAGAAGTTGGTGTGCCTTCTGAACGGGTTCAGGTAATACGTTCTATCAGTCAAGTATTCATACCACCCAGTAATTTTGAAGTACAGCCATTTATTGGCCTATATAAAGAGCCCTTACCTTTTGTAATACAAGAAAGTGAGGTAGCATCACTTATCGAAGTTTCTTTGATTGATTTTTTGGATGACACTAAAATATTTCAACAAAATTTATCAACTTCTTATGCTGAAAATATTACTGTACCCGCCTTTAAATTAAGCGGTTATACAGTTTGGGGTGCTACTGCCATGATGCTCAGCGAAATCAAAGAGTTGTTAAAACAGGTATTATGACTTTCTTATTTTGTAAATTGCTCCTCAACCATTATTGATGTATGGGCTTATTTAAAAGAAATCCTTTCGGGCATAATTTACTTATTAAAAAATGGCTTATTCGCCTTTTGGCTGTGATTACGCACCAGCGGTATAAACGTTTTAATAAATTAGAAATTGAAGGATCTGATATTATTCGAAACTTACCTAGTGAAAATGTACTTTTTGTAAGCAATCACCAAACGTATTTTGCTGATGTTGTGGCCATGTTTCATGTGTTCAATGCTAGTTTGAGTGGTAGAGATGATTCTATCAGAAATGTAGGTTATATATGGAAACCGAAATTGAATATGTATTATATTGCTGCGTCCGAAACTATGAAGAAGAGTTTGTTCACCAAAATTTTAGCCTATGCAGGTTCAATAAGTGTTGAGCGTACTTGGCGATCAGAAGGGAAAGATGTTAACCGTCAAGTTAAAATGAGTGATATCTCAAGTATTGGAAAAGCACTTAAAGATGGTTGGGTTATTACCTTTCCGCAAGGTACTACAACCCCTTGGAAGCCTTTACGAAAAGGCACATCACATATTATTAAAAAATACAGACCTATTGTTGTACCTGTTGTTATTGATGGTTTTAGGCGTTCTTTTGATAAAAAAGGACTTCGAGTCAAGAAGAAGGGTATTCTTCAATCAATGGTTATCAAAAAACCTTTGGATATTGATTATGAGAATGAGTCTTTTGACGCTATTATTGAGAAATTGGAATATGCAATTGAGCAGCATCCATCTTTCTTGAAAGTAATATCTAAAAAAGATTTATTGGCTTTTGAGGCTGAAAATGAAAAGCGAAAGTATAGTGCTAAAAGTTAAGAGCCTGCTTAACCCGCATCATTCACGGATATTCTATTCCAAAGCCAAACTACCTGCTATAATTGATCCCGAGTACTCGGGACGAAATTTGTTTAGCTCAAAATTGGGCTACAATTCTTTCTCTAAAAAAACCTCTGCGCTTCCCAATTCTACCTGCCTTTGCCGGCAGGCAGGTTGGCACTTTTGCTTTTCATAACGAAAACCCGTGAATAATACAGGTTAAACAGGCTCAGGCTTTAAACTTCTAATTGTTGAAGCTCCTTATAATTTTTATTCAATTTGCGTAAAAGTAAGCCATACAATAGAAAATAAACACCCCCCATGACTGCTACAAATACCACGCTGAAAATAGCCATTCCGCCAACCATAATCATTTTAAGCTTTTCAGGTTTAATATCTGTAGTTTTTTGGCCGTTTTGTGAAAAAACTTCTATAAGATTATCATTAAGATACATTCCCACAGTAATAACCATGCAAGTAAAAAACAACATCGAAAGGCTAAATATTACATAATATTTTATCGTTTTTCTTGTCTTGATAATTTTATGCATCAATTCTTTGGAATTATCCAGAATTGAAATTTCTTTATATCTCTTATAAAATTGAAAAATAAAATAGATGACCACGAGGTAACTAAAAACCCATAATCCTGAAGAAATATTCTTAATACCTAATTTATCATAGATATTCATACTTTCGGTGATACCAGGTAATAGGTACAGCAAATGCGGTAATGTAAATTCTAAAATACTAATAATCAATATCCATTTAACAATAGAGGAAGATTTCTTCCAAATCATGGTATAGAGTTCATTGTATGACAGTTTAGGAAGGTGTTCTTCCTTTTTTTGCCAATCTTTTTTTAATAATTCTAATCCGTCCATCATAATCCTAAGGATTCAATATGGTTCTTAATTTTGTTTTGATACGATTCATCTTTACTCTAGCGTTTACCTCGGTAATACCTAGTGTTTCAGATATTTCGTTATAATCTTTGTCTTCTAAATACAAAAAAACTAACGCTTTATCAATATCTCCCAATTGCTTTACGGCTTTATACATTAGCCTTAACTGTTGCTCCTCGGTCTCATCATATTCATCAGCTTTTATCTTAAAAATAACTGATTCATAATCTTGGGTCTTTATGGTTCTTTTCGATTTTCTATAGAGTGTTATTGCTGTATTTAATGCTACCCGGTACATCCATGTACTGAATTTTGATTCTCCACGGAATTTAGGATAGGCTTTCCATAGTTGAATGGTTATTTCTTGAAACAGATCTTTATGTGAGTCCCTGTCATTGGTATATAGGGTACAGACCTTGTGAACAATATTTTGATTGTTCTCAAGTTCCGTCACAAATTGATGTTCAAGTTCTTTGTTCACGTAAAGGCTTGGTCAGCAGTTAAAGGTTAGTAGTCTGTTTTATCTATTTGTTACAGATGGATGGGAAGTTTCAAATTTCGAGTTTCAAGTTTGATGACAAACGTCTTTGCGAGCAGCGTTTCAGCAACGTGGCAATCTGTTAAATTTATGTTTCAAAGTAACAGATTGCCGCGTCATTCTACTATTATTAGACAGACATATACTATATGCTAAACTCCTCGCAAAGACGTTTGCGATTTAATTACGATAATTCAAAGCAGGAGCTCTGTCGCCTAAAAGCGGAATGTATTTAAAGTCAACGCCGCGTCTTTCTATAAATTCTGTTTTGGCTTTTGTGATTATA
>QILY01000109.1 GCA_003232155.1 Maribacter sp. | reverse complement strand
TGACCTGGTTTACGACGATCTAACTCTTTTTGAATAGCTTCTAAATTTAATTCAATACCAGCAGGACATCCGTCTAAAATGCCACCAATTGCCACCCCGTGCGACTCCCCAAAAGTCATTAATTTAAAAAGAGTACCGAAAGTGTTGCCTGCCATTATTTAGTTGTTCGTTGCTGATTTGTAGTGTATAGCTTTTAGCCATTCCAAACTATATCACAAAGGTAAATTTTAAATTGTAGTCCGCCAAAATTAGACACTTCATAATATTAAATCTATGCTTAACCAAAGAAGGGAAAAGAGAAAAAGAAAGTGGGCTTTCAATCGACAATAGCATTTTTTAAAATAGATATTGGATGCAGCGCCTTTCTTTTTGTACCATCATATATTTGATGCCTGCAACTTGTGCCATTTGCTGAGATAATAACGGTTTCATTAGATTTTCTTATGGATGGAAAGAGTTTCAACTCCCCTATTTGCATGCTCACTTGGTAGTGCTCTTTTTCATAACCAAAAGAACCTGCCATACCACAACAACCCGAACTAATTATAGAAACCTTATAGTTTTCAGGAAGGTTTAGAATATCAAAAGTCACTTTTTGGTTGCTTAATGCTTTTTGATGACAGTGCCCATGAATCTTAATAGTTTTGGATTCTTTTGTAAAGCTTTCACTAGTTAAATTTCCCTTTTCAATCTCATTGGCTAAAAATTCTTCTATCAAAAAAGAATTTGAAGCTATAGCCGTTGTTGCCTCCTTATCATCTGAAAAACGCTTGTATTCATCTCTAAAAGTCAATACAGCAGAAGGCTCCAAACCTATAACGGGTGTGTTGTTTTGGGCAAAAACATTCAATTTCCTTATATTTTTCAATGCAAGTGATTTCGCTTGCTTTAAAAAGCCTTTTGAAATATAGGTGCGTCCACTTTCAGCATAGAACAATTCAATTTCATACCCTAAACGCGCTAGAACATCAATTGCATCTTTGCCTAGTTCAACATCTAGATAGTTTGTAAACTCATCTATATATAATATTACCTTTTTTTTATTTATAGAATGTTGATTTTTAGCATATTGAAGATATACATCAAAATTAAAACTTGATACTTTTGGAAGGCTTCTTTTGGAAGCTACCCCAGCAGATTTTTTTAATAATCCTCCTAAGATATTCGAATCATATATTGCATTTGTCAGACCAGGCACTTTACTGCCCAATTTATTCAGTTTTGTATTGTATGCAAACAATTTACTACGTAAGGAATAACCATTCGCTTCTTGATATTGATATAAGAACTCAGCTTTCAAGGTAGCTACATCAACATTACTTGGGCATTCACTTGCACAGGCCTTACAACTTAAGCAAAGGTCAAATACTTCTTTCAGTTCTTTTTGGTCAAATTTGTTTTCTTGTTCAGAAATCGTTAAAAACTCCCTGAGTGCATTGGCCCTGCCGCGCGTAGTGTCTTTTTCATTTTTTGTGGCGTGATAACTGGGGCACATACCGCCGTTCATATGGTGTGTTTTACGACAATCCCCACTTCCATTACACTTTTCAGCTGCTTTTAGTATGCCTTCACTATCTGAAAAATCGAACAATGTCTTTACTTCTGGTTCTTTTCGGTTAATTTCATAGCGCAAAGACTCATCCATAGGAAAAGCGTCTACAATCTTACCGGGGTTGAATATAGTATAAGGATCAAAGTAAGATTTTATACGTTTTAAAAGTTCGTAATTAGATTCTCCAATCATTAATGGAATAAATTCCGATCGTACAATACCATCACCATGCTCACCACTGAAAGAGCCTCTATACTTTTTTGTTAATTTGGCAACATCGGTTGTAATAGCTCTAAAAAGAGCTACATCTTCACCTTCCTTTAAATTCAAAATAGGGCGCAAGTGAAGTTCTCCCGCTCCTGCATGGGCATAGTAAACCGCTTGTTGGCCATAGCCTTTCATTATCTTAGAGAATTCATCAATAAAATCTTTCAAATCTTCTAGAGCGACCGCAGTATCTTCAATACAGGCAACTGCTTTACGATCTCCGACCATATTTCCTAAAAGTCCGAGACCAGCCTTTCTTAGCTCTAAAGCCTTATCAATATCATTCCCTTTCAATATTGGCCGAGCATAACTTAAACCTGATTCTTTTATAGTTGTTTGTAGTTCTTTTAATTGTTTTTCTAAATCAGCTTCGGTATTCGCTTTCACTTCAAGCATTAATAATGCTGCTGGGTCTCCTTCTACAAAAAACCGATTTGCCAACTGTTGCTTATTGTTCTTTGTACAATCAAGAATAACCCTATCCATCATTTCGCAGGTATACAATGTATTTTTCATTACTGGTGCTACATCGCTCAAACAATCTTCCATGGTCTTATAATGGGTTACGACCATAGCTGATAACTTTGGTGGTAAATCATTCAATTGTAAAGTAATTTCTGTGGTAAAAGCAAGCGTACCCTCACTCCCACTTAATAGCTTGCAGAAATTAAAATCAGCAGTTGATTCTCCAAAAACAGAATTTTTCAAAAGCTCATCAACTGCATAGCCTGTATTTCTTCGGTGGATTTCAGGTTTTGGAAATTCTTTGTTTATTTCATTCTTTATTAAGCTATTTGACAACTCTTTATATATATTCTTATAAAGTTTTCCTTCAAGTGATAAAAGTTTTATTTTTCTTTGGAATTCTGATTTTGAAATAGATGTAAACTCTGCTTCACTGCCGTCAGAAAGTATTGTTTTTAAGGCAACAACGGTATCGCGTGTAACGCCATATTGAATTGAAGTGGTACCTGAAGAATTATTACCAACCATACCGCCTATCATACAGCGGTTAGAAGTTGATGTGTTTGGCCCAAAAAACAGACCATAAGGTTTTAGATATTGATTTAATTCGTCACGAATAACACCGGGCTGAACGCTTACTTGTTTTTTAGCTTCATCTAAATGAACAATCTTTGTAAAATGTTTGGATACATCAACCACAATACCATCACCTACACATTGGCCAGCCAAAGAGGTACCTGCAGTTCTTGGAATTAATCCGACATGGTTTTTAGTAGCAAAACGAATCAATTGTTTAATATCTTCAATAGAACTTGGATAAGCTACAGCAGCTGGTATCTTTCGATAAACTGATGCATCAGTAGCATATAAAGTCTTGGTAAGTGAATCTACTTTCAATTCCCCTTCCAGAATTCCCTCAAGTGCTATTAGTGAATTTATATCCAAGTTGGAACAATTTTGGTTAATAAATTGAGTTTTCAATTCATGGGCAAAGATATGAATCGCCCATTTCTTAACATCAATTCAAATGGAAGAACTTATGAAAATCACAAAATTGTTTTTTATCACTTTATTTTTAATAGTAGCATCGGTAAACGCACAAGAAATTTCAAATCATACACTTGGCCTCAGATTAGGTGATAGTGATGGCTTTGGCGCAGAAATATCATACCAAAAATCTATTGGTAGATACAATCGTGCTGAATTTAATTTAGGTTGGCGCGACAGTAGGGAATTTGATGCCTTTAAACTCTCAGGTGTTTATCAATGGGTGCGTGAAATAAGTACCGATTTTAATTGGTATTATGGTTTTGGCGGCGGTTTAGGAAGTGCTAATTTTGAGCCTACACTTAGAAATAATGCTCCTTTTCAGCCTGATGGCGGACTCTTTGTGTTCGCAGCCGGTAATGTAGGTATAGAATATAATTTTGACTTTCCCTTATTGTTATCCTTAGATATTAGACCTGAAATTGGTGTTTTGGGTTTTGGGGATTTTGATGATAATTTTGACTTTGATGTAGCCTTAGGCGTGCGATATCAATTTTAGAATTCTATTAAATAATACCTTAAATCAGCAAGAGTGTTCGTTACGAAAAGCCAAAATGTATGTTAGTATTGGCGTAGCGCAGAAAAAAGTAACGCAGACATATCACTTGTTATGGTGA
>QILY01000248.1 GCA_003232155.1 Maribacter sp. | reverse complement strand
CCTTTTGCTTTTAATGATTTTACAGCCATTTTTTTTATTATCAGTATAAAGTCCAAAGTCCAAAGTCCAAAGTCCAAAGTATTAAGTACTGAGTGCTTTATAGTTTATGTTTAAAATAGGATTATGCACTCATTATTTTGTACTATCTCCTTAACACTTTTTACATACTCAATTTATCATATTTATTCATCATCTGAACGCCATGCACTAATGTAGCGCCAGCTTCTATTGAAGCTCCTACGTGTACGGCCTCCATCATTTCTTCTTTGGTAATGCCTTTTTGCAAACCATCTTTGGTATAAGCATCAATACAATAGGGGCATTTTACCACGTGCGATACCGCTAGTGCTATTAAAGACTTTTCTCTAGCACTTAGTGCGCCTTCTTCAAAAACCTTACCATAATAGTCAAAGAATTTTGTGCCGAGTTCTTCACTCCATTCGGTTATTTTTCCGAATTTTCTTAAATCTTTGGGGTCGTAGTACGAATCTGCCATCTTTTTCTATGTTTTAGTCTCTGTATATTGCGTTTGTGTAGTATCTAAATAGATATCGTAAGGGTTTTACCCCCATGGTGCCATTACCAAAATCAACTTCTTGAAAACCAGCTGTTGCTTCATTGGTAAAGTTAAAAACAGAATTATTATTAATAGGAACTCCATCTACCACAAAAAGGGGATTATTATTAGAAAACGAAGCCTCACCTGGTATTGTGATTTTGGAAGATGAACCTACTCTTGTTGCCCTTTGGGCAGTGGTTGCCCCAACTGGTTTACCTGCAAGGTTATCTAAAAAGTTGACCGATTTCACTTCGGCAACCCCCTTACTATCCTGGCTTTGAGCCATATAGCCCAAAAGAATTCTTTTGCCTTGCTTATTTTATTGTTCCTGTTCAGGATTTTTTGCATAATCCTTGCTATGTCGAACGTGTCCGAACTCTCTCTGCCCTCGTCTTTTGGAAGTCTAATAATCATCTATATGTTATTTTGGAAAAACCTTATATATGTCGCTACGCTTTAAAAAACGTGCGAACTCCACAACTTCGGTTTCCTTATATAATCCCATTCTATAATCCCCTACCCTGATACGATAGGCAATAGAATAGCCTTTCATTTTCTTTACGTTGCTCAAATCGTCCAATGCATCGGCTGCCTTGATTTCCAAAATCAGTTGCTCTACTTTACGGGCCAACTTTGGGTCTTTTATTTTTTGGATGTCTTTGAGAAAAGACTTTAGAAATACTGTTTTCATTTTATGCCGCGCAGTTCCTTCATTACTTCTTCTTCGCTGACCGTTTCGATCCTGTCCGCTTGTTGCATTAACAAGAGCAGCCCCAAATCCTCCTTTTCCTCCTCCGTAAGATTACTTAAACGTTCCTTCTCCTTATGCTCGACAAAAAAGCAAATCGCTCGCTCCATCAAGCCTTTTACCGTCATGTCCTCAAAAGCGGAAAGTACCTTTAGCTTGGTCAAAGTGGTTTCGTCAAAATGTCAATATTTTTTCTCATGGCCTTAATTTACATTGCAAATATACAAATAACATACGATATACACGATGTATATGATAATCGTTATCGACAAAAAAGGATTAGTTGTATCATATCTTTATAATTTTTTTTGTCATTTTATAATCGTTTAATACAATACTCCCAATTTGTAGAACAGCTTAAAGGTATTATTTTACTATTTACACATCATCATAATCTACCTTTAAAGTAGGGGTCAAAATATGTGCTTGACAGGTTAAAATAAAACCTTCTTCAATTTCGTCATCGGTCAATATCTGATTTTTGGCCATTTCAGCCTTTCCTTCAGTAACTCTGGCAATACAACTGCTACAAACACCCCCTTGGCAAGAGTAGGGAGCATCGATATTTTCTTTTAGAACCGCATCGAGCACCAACATTTTCTTATCCATTGTAAAAGAAAACGTTTCATCATCAACAGTTACTTCTATTTGAGCCTTGCCATCAACGGTTACCGGAAGCTCATCTTTAATTTCTGTAGCCGTAAAAAGTTCAAAATGAATTTTATCTTTTGCTACTTCATTTTCAATGAGCGTGTCAGTCACTAAATGAATCATAGCTTCTGGCCCACAAAGGTAAAAAGCATCAAAATCAGTGTTCTTATGTTTATTTTTTATAGCGTAATTTACGGCGGGAATATCGATTCGACCAAAAAGAGAATTGTCTTCTTTGGCCTGACTATTAGTGAAATACACAAAAAACCTATTGGAATAATCTAATTGCAATTTTACCAAATCAGTATAAAACATGGTCTCTTCATACGATTTGTTTCCGTAGACCAAAACAAATGTATTGTTGTCATTGCTATCTAAAACTGTTTTTGCAATACTCATAATGGGCGTAATACCGCTACCAGCTGCAAAGGCAGCAACATTTTCAGTGCCACCTGAAGGTCTGAAAACAAATCTACCTTCTGGTGGCATTACTTCAAGCACATCACCTACTGATAATTTGGTATTCGCGTAATCTGAAAAACCACCATTATCTACTTTTTTCACACCAATGGTAATAGAATCATTCTTAGGTGAAGAACTAATGGAGTATGCCCTTCGCAATTCTTTACCTTTAATTTCTTTTTTAATGGTAATATATTGTCCACAAGTAAAAACAAAAATTTGCACCAGTTTTTTAGGAATATCAAAGGTTATAGCTACTGAAGTAGGCGTAAGCGATTTAATATGTTTTACGGTTAGAGGGTGAAAACCAGCCATCGTCATTAATTTTGTACAAAAGTAGTCATTGCCATGGCCATATAAAATTGGATTGATAAAAAACCAAGGCTTATTTTGCATTTGATTTATAAAATAAAAACCCGAAAAGTGTCCCCTAGTTATATACCGAATTCGTCATTGAGACAACTAAGTTTGATTTGAAATATATTTAAAATGAAAGATTTTATGACATTTTTATTGGTGCCGATTATCAAGAATTAGGATTGTCACCAGAGCAATTACAGAATCAAATGGGAAAATGGTTCACTTGGAACAAGAAAATGCGTGAGCAAGGGATTGTTAAAAACGGCAATGCTCTCCAATACCAGTGGCTAAACGTGTATCAGGTGCTGCCGAATATTGAAGTTTTTGGACAGAACAGACTGTAATTTTTCGTTGAAAGGCTCATATTTTTTGTAGTTATTTGATCTTGTTATTGACAGCTTCTGAATCAGCTATAGAACCTAAAGAAATTTTAAAGCTGCATGAAAGTTTAGATTTTAAACTAGGATCAAAGCTGGCTAGTTGGTTCTTTTAAATTATAATTTAACTATTTTTTTAGTAGTTATTTCACCACTTTGCATAGTTATTTTCAAAAAATAAATACCTATCGGTAAATTTGAAATATCAATTTCACTTGTTGTTACTTCTTTTACTTGTTGTCCTGACAGGGTGAATATTGCAGCATTTTTAAAAATAATATTTTTCAAATCAATAGTGAAAATACCCGATGAAGGATTAGGGTAAATTGTTGCCATGTTTTCAACTTTTAATTCTGAAACGCTTACTATATCAGTGTCAGTGTCAGTGTCAGTGTCAGTGTCAGTATCGCTAGGTTTCATTTCAATTGCTAAGTGCAATCCCGGGTTTGTACCTTCTCCAGAATAAGCTCCTCTGTATTGCCAATTTCTCGAATCAAGGTTGAAATCTTTATCATAATCTGTATAAGTAGAAAACAGAGCATTCGGAATTAGCGTTGCATTTAATGTGCTTTCTGCAATAGGATATAAATCTAGCGTTGATATATTGTTTGAAGCGTCGTTTACATAGTTGTTTGCATTTGCAACATCATCCACAATATTATCTAACAAATTTGCGGTAGAGGCCCCGCCTCCAACTATTCTTATAGGCGTAGTATGGTCTGAGAAAACTGCATTTCCATAAACATATTTTTGGTAAGCTGGATCAGTATTCAATAATCGTATCCCCCAATTATCACCAGAGACAATGGTATTGTTAAATATTTTTATATCTCTAGGTCCAAAACCATTGTGATTCTGAATAGCAACTCCACCACCTCCACCTGCATAGTTAACACATACGTTATTGTAAAACATGATATTACCTGTACCTTGAAACAAAGACGAGCTAGGGTTTTGCCATAAAAAGTTACCATAAATCTCGTAATGGTCATTTACTCCATCTCCAGAAGCAGGAAAATTACCAACCAATAAATTAGGTCTTGAAAGTCCTCCTGAACTTGAATTGTTTTCTTTTGAAAAAACATTGTTCCTGATTATTGTTTTCCCATTGAGTGTCATTCCAGCAATATTACGAGAATTAACATTCTGATGCTTAATTTGCATACTGTAACCAATCGTATTTATAATCAGATTGTTTTCAATAATGCCATTTACAAAAGGGTCTTCTCCATCAGAATTTCCAAAGTATATACCTGTACCAGCGCCATCAATAGTACATCCTCTGACTACCCAATCCCATGCAGGGCATTTTGTACTTATTCCAACTATTTGTTGATGGACACCATGATTAACAATCAATATGTTTTCAATGGTGATATGATGCGCCCAATTTCCCGATGTACCTTCTGCTTTTATACCATCAACAAAAAGGTTCTGCCCATCAAGTTTAAAATCCTTTAATATGACATACGCAGATTCTTTTATGCTTACTGTATTACAACAAGAGTTACCTAAAAAGACAGTACTATTTCCGCTTCCGATAATTACAATAGGATTAGATGCAGTACCAACCAATGAAAATATATTGAGCCGATTGGTATAATTACCAGGAGCAAGATTGAGAGTGTCACCAGCTGACAGTATATTTAGATAAGTAGTGTAATTACTTGAATTGGCATTATAAGTAGTATTTGCCTCTACAGTTCTTGTTACAAATACAATTAAAATTAATGTTAAAACCCTTAATATTTTTTTCTTGATCATTTATACCAAATTTTGAATTATTAAGTTAAAACAACATTATAAACTAAAACTGTAGTTGATTGATAACTAATCAATAAGCTTAATAAAACAGATACTTCTCGAATGGAAGTTAGTTTTATAACTCAATTAAATTAATTGCTTTAGCTTTTTACTATCTTTTTAGTAGTTATTTCACCACTTTGCGTAATAATTTTCAAAAAATAAATGCCTATCGGTAAATTTGAAATATCTATTTCACTTGCTGTTACTTCTTTTATTTTTTGTCCTGCTGGATTGTAGATAACAGCTCTTTTTAAAAGGTCATCCTTCTTTAGTTCGATGGTAAAAATATTTGATGTAGGATTCGGGTAAGTTATTATATTGTTCTCGGTTTCAACTTCAACTCCAGTTTCTGATTCGGTTTCCGATTCAGTTTCAGAGTTATTATTTGAAGTAGTATTATCACCGTCAAAGGCATGGGTAAGCGTTAGTGGGCCCTGAACATAGACACCATGCATAGGCCTGCCCCAACGATTTATAACAGCCAAGTATTCTGGTTTTTGCC
>QILY01000275.1 GCA_003232155.1 Maribacter sp. | reverse complement strand
ATTGCGTTCCCTTCTAGCAATAATGGCACAAGTATTTATGGAATCCCATAGCACGTCAGTTTCTGAAAGATTTCTGTTACTGAAATCTTTATCGGAACTTCGATAGGATAGTTCCGCTTTCGCGAAAGCAGAAAAACTTTTCTTTACCGTTGACATATCGGTAACATTCTCAAACAGTTTTCCTAAATCAAACATCTGTTTACAGATTTCCATTGCAAAGAGCTGTTCTTGTTTATAATATGGAATACCGATGGTTTCTGGTGCAAAAGCGGTTAGCTTATCACCACAAATAGCATTTATGGAAGGTGTTGTAACTGTCGTTACAGTTCCGTCAACCGAAAGCCAAGGTGTATTTATGGAAGTCTCAATAAGTTCCGGATAATGTGGACTGTCAAAAAGAATATCCAACAGAATTGTTCCTGGAACGTTTGGATTATATACTGAATCAAATTCAAAAGTATAATGTGCCTTTGGCACACCTTCTTTATAGCTTCTACGCTCGTTCAATACGTGTCTTTTAAAATGTGAATTTTCAATAACTGTATCTAAAATTTCTTCTAATTCTTTACGCTCAATACTTGAAATAATATCTATATCAATAGAAAATCGATTGCCTTCTTTAAGTAAAAGCACGAGCGAAGTTCCACCTTTAAATACAAAGTCCAGTTCAGCGATTTTCAAATGTTCCAATAATGACAAGGCTTGAACCATTTTTTCAAGAATGGTTACGTTAATCGACTTGTATTCCTTTTTTACTCGAAAGCTATCCAGCCATCCCTTTGTAAAGCTTTTGTCATTAATCATATTAAATTTGGGATGTGATTACTTATAAATTGTTTGATTTCCTGTTCTTTTCTACGCCGTTTCGCATAGCTGAACAGTTTTGTGAAATTAATACTGTATCTATCTATGATTTTTTCATAGATGTTTACCATTTCAGAACCTTGATAAAAATGAAACAGGTTTTCATCGGCAAACAAATCCACCATAATCTTTTCAAGTGTTGCAATGGGTACAACTGTTTTTTTATTTTTTATTTTTTGAATTGGTGCTCTTGTGACAAGTCGCTTTATAACAACTGGCACAGTACTTTCTGAAATATAAAACTGAATTTCTTTATCATCGGGATTCAAGAAAAAATCCATTCGGATAGTATCGTTTAGATAATAATAAAGTGAATCGGTAAATTCTTTTCCCACTTCTACAACAATCATCTGATTGGCTGTTTGGTGTTGGCTAAACTCGTTTAGCCATTGGGATTCCCAGATAGCATATTTAATTCCTTCAAACCGTTCATTAGTTTTTCGGGCTATCTTTAGCACGTTTTCTGACAATACTGGCTTGTACTTGGGCTTATAGGATATGACATACAATCCGCGCCCAATAGTTTTAATGATGTCCTTTTTCTTAAGGTCATAAATTCGCCAACTAAAAGTACTTTCTTTCAGGTCTGGTTCAAAATCAAGATAAAAATTATTCAACTCACCCCTATCAAACGAGCTGTGTTCTTTGAAGGCTTCTATAAGTTTATTTTCTATAATCTTTGACATATCTACAAATCAAAACTTTGCCAAATATACAAAAAAGTGGTTAATATTTGAAAACAAATTATTGCCACTATATAAATTAAGTGGTAAAAATTGGAAAAAAGATTAATTTAGAGCGAACTTGACTTTCATTAAAAGTCTTATGAATACTCAGCTTATTATTCAAACAAGCCTTTTTGATGTATCGGTAGACGAATTGATTCTGAATTTTTACTGCTTTTTAAAATATCCTTAAGAACACTTCGGCGTTTATCGTAAATCCATCTTCTCAAATTATTTAAAAGTCTTTTGATGGAAGTATTTTATGAGTTTAAATTGCGGTTATATTGTATGATAATAAACTCCACTTACGAAGAAGTAAAGTTGTAATTTGACAAAATTTATTATTTCATCTACCAATTCATATAGACTAAATTGAAATAAAGGCATTTGGCACTAATACAAATGTTGTACCTGACGTTTTCTTTGACTTGATTTCAAACAAAAAAAAGCCGAAGATTTCTCTTCGGCTTTTGTACGGGTGGGGAGACTCGAACTCCCACACCTTGCGGCACCAGATCCTAAATCTGGCGTGTCTACCAATTCCACCACACCCGCATTTTTAGAAAATTAGACTTTTCTTGCCTAATTCCTATGTCTAGCGTGTCTACCAATTCCACCACGCCTGCAGCATTAAAATGACAATCTTGTGATTATCGGGATGCAAATATATGGTAAAAATTCAATTCTCTAAATGAAGTTATCTAAAAAGTTATTTTTCTATGAATACCAATCAATTGTTACCTCTCATTTCGTAATTTTAATGCCAAATTCGAAATCTTTTCCATGCAAAATACCAAAGCCTATATCGCCGAACATAAAGAACGTTTTATTCAAGAATTGATCGAATTACTTAAAATTCCTTCAGTAAGTGCTGACTCTGCTTTTACCAAAGATGTGATTGCAGCTGCTGAGGCAGTAAAAAATGCATTAAGCCATGCTGGTTGCGATACTGTAGAAATATGTGAAACTGATGGCTACCCTATTGTATATGGCGAAAAACTAATAGATTCTAAACTGCCAACAGTATTGGTTTATGGTCATTATGATGTGCAACCTGCCGACCCTATTGAATTATGGGATTCCCCACCATACGAGCCCATTATCAAAAAAACTGCACTACACCCTGAAGGTGCAATATTCGCTCGTGGTGCTTGTGATGATAAAGGGCAAATGTACATGCACGTAAAAGCGTTGGAATTTATGGTAAAAACCCAACAATTGCCATGTAACGTAAAATTCATGATTGAGGGTGAAGAGGAAGTTGGAAGTGATAATTTAGGAATATATGTAGCAAATAATAAAGAAAAACTGACCAATGATATTATTCTGATTTCAGACACTGGTATGATTGCCAATGATGTACCCTCTATTACTACAGGTTTACGAGGGTTGAGCTATGTCGAAGTTGAAATAACCGGCCCAAATCGCGATTTACATTCGGGGCTGTACGGTGGTGCAGTTGCAAACCCCATCAATATTCTTACTAAAATGATAGCATCATTACATGATGAGAACAACCATATTACCATTCCTGGTTTTTATGATAAAGTAGAAGAGCTTTCAAAAAAAGAACGTGCCGAAATGGCAAAAGCGCCCTTTAACATTAATGATTATCAAAATGCTTTAGACATTGATTCAGTTTATGGGGAAGAAGGCTATACTACAAACGAAAGAAATTCAATTCGCCCAACTTTGGATGTCAACGGAATTTGGGGCGGCTATATTGGTGAAGGTGCCAAAACGGTAATTGCCAGTAAAGCCTATGCTAAAATATCAATGCGATTGGTTCCTCATCAAGATTGGGAAGAAATTACCAAGCTTTTCAAAACTCATTTTGAAAATATAGCTCCAAAAGGTGTCACCGTAAAAATTACACCGCATCATGGTGGACAAGGGTATGTTACCCCAATAGATACCATAGGCTATAAAGCGGCTTCAAAAGCGTATGAAACTACTTTTGGCAAAAAACCAATTCCGCAACGTAGCGGTGGTAGTATTCCTATAGTAGCCTTGTTTGAAAAAGAACTGAAAAGTAAAACCATTTTGATGGGCTTTGGGTTGGATAGTGATGCCATTCATTCACCTAACGAGCATTTTGGCGTTTGGAACTATTTAAAAGGGATTGAGACTATTCCTTATTTCTATAAATATTTTACTGAGATGAAAACTATTTAAGTAATTCGTCTTTGTGAGGAGAAACGTAAAAGTTTATTCGGGCAATACCTTAAAGCCGACGAAGCAATCTGTTTAATTGGTGTTCCTAGTTATTAATGAGAGCATCATTTAAGTCTATTTTAGAAATATAAAGACCTAAAAATCAATTATTGGTAACATTACAAATAGGAACGAGATCTTAAGTTGTAGCTTTCCTTTACTTTTTACTTTTTACTCTTATTTAATAGAAGCATCATTTAAGTGTATTAAAAAACATTTCACCTCTACATTTGTAGAATTAAAATATTTATTCTATGTTTGTAGAGTTAATTCTAAAAACGTAGAGCATGCAGCTATCAAAATCTGAAGAAGAACTCATGAACATCCTCTGGAAGCAAAAGAAAGCTTTCATGAAAGATTTGTTAGATGCGTACCCTGAACCAAAGCCAGCTACGACGACTGTTGCGACACTTTTAAAGCGTATGACCGATAAAGGCTTTATAACCTACATGGCTTTTGGGCGGTCTAGAGAGTATCATCCTTTGGTGAAAAAGAAGGACTACTTCTCGAAGCATGTAAACGGACTCATAAAAAACTTCTTTAACGATAGTGCCAGTCAATTTGCATCATTTTTCACCCAAGAAACCGACCTCAGCAAAACTGAATTGGAAGAACTGAAAAAATTGATAGATAACGAAATTAAAAAGAAGTAATCATGTTGGAATATATATTAAAATCAGGTGCCTGCATGGCCATTTTTCTGCTCTTCTATAAGTTATTGTTAGAGAAGGAGAATATGCACATATTCAAGCGCTTTTATCTACTAGCTGGCTTAGTTGCTTCCTTTGTGATTCCAAGTTTAATGTTTGTAGAATATATTGAACCTATTGTAATCAGCACTCCGTTTTCTACAGCTACCATAGTCGAAACAAATACTACTATACCAACTGCTATTGCACAGGACAGTGATATGATTAATTTTTCACTTATTGCTTTAACGCTATACCTTATTGGTGTATTTGGATTTGGCATTCGATTTTTTAGAAATCTTCTTCAGATTATTAGAAGAATCAGAAAAAACACCAAGGTTAAGTCTGGTTATGGCACTCGAGTGTTGTTACGTGAAATGATGGCGCCCCATACTTTTTTTGGCTATATCTTTTTAAACAAAACGAAGTTCGATTCCAATGAAATTCCGAAAGAAATTTTACTGCATGAAGAAACCCATGCCAAACAACGGCATAGTTTTGATGTGCTCATTATTGAATTACTGCAAGTACTGGTATGGTTTAATCCGTTTATCCATTTCTTCAAAAAGGCCATAAAACTGAACCATGAATTTTTGGCAGATAAAGCTGTATTACAAAAAGACGTCA
>QILY01000183.1 GCA_003232155.1 Maribacter sp. | reverse complement strand
ATGCGGTTCACCCAGCTTCCCGACACCTTGAGGTTCGTGAACGTTTCCTTTAGGGCAGAGTTCTTTGAACAACAGCAATAAAATAGGGGTATTTATTAAGCAGCTTAGAGGTTGCTGTATCAAAACAAACAACTATTTTCTCTTATGGTTTTTTATGCTGTAAGTTACAACGCCCCAAATTACAAGGGTTTTCTCGCCTGAAATATTTTAGGCATGAATGGATACAAGCTAAATGAAATAGTGGGTAAAAAACCTAATATGCTTCAAGGGGTTGATACTTGCAAAGAAACATTAAAAGTTATAAGAATGGCCATTGAAAACAAACAAAAATTTGAAGTTACTATATTGAATTATAGAAAAGATAGATCCCTTATATAAATGTCGGATTAACCCGCATTATTCATGGATTTTTGTTATGAAAAGTCAAAATACCAACCTGCCTGCCGGCAAAGGCAGGCACTTTCAATTATAGCAGGTAGTTTGGCTTTGGAATAGAATATCTGTGAATAATGCGGGTTAAGGGAGAATCTATATTTAATAAATCAGGTGAATTCATGAACTTTATAGCCTATGAAAAAGAAGTTGCTTAAGTTGTAATATGTTTATTTTAAAAAGCCTAAACTAAGGGCTTGTTTATGCTATTAATCTTCTAAAAGTTACATGATTCAATTTCAGTAACCCTCAGTGTATTTACCATTCCTTTATTTTTTATAGGCATTGCTGCAAGGCTAATCAGCATATCACCTACATCTAAAAACCCTTTTTTACAGGCAATGGTATTTACATCTTCAATAGTTTCATCAGTTGAAACATATTTGTCATAATAAAATGCTTTTACCCCCCAAAGCAGATTTAACTGGGTCAATATTCTTTTATTAGAGGTAAACACCAAAATATGTGCACTAGGTCGCCATGCCGATATTTGAAAAGCGGTATACCCACTATTGGTCAATGTTGAAATTGCTTTTGCCTTAATTTCATTAGCCATAGAAGCCGCATGATAACAGACTGATTTGGTAATATATCTATTGGTACGAATATGGGGTGGTTGCTGTGGAACCTGAATCAGATCAGAACCCTCAACGCTTAGTAATATACTCGTCATTTTTTCTATCACTTGAACTGGGTAGTTACCTACTGATGTTTCACCTGAGAGCATTACTGCATCGGCGCCGTCCATTACAGAGTTTGCCACATCATTTACCTCGGCCCTAGTTGGTGTTAGACTAGTAATCATAGTTTCCATCATTTGGGTTGCAATGATTACGGGAATTCTTGCTTTTTTAGCACGCAATACCAATTGTTTTTGAATCAATGGCACCTCATGTGCAGGAACCTCAACTCCTAAATCTCCTCTGGCTACCATTAGTCCATCACAATAGGCGACTATTTTATCAATATTCTCAACAGCTTCCGGTTTTTCGATTTTAGCAATTATCGGAATTTTATGCTCAGAGTGTTCTTCAATAATATTCTGAAGGTCTATAAGGTCTTGACTGAAACGAACAAACGATAAAGCAATCCAATCCACATCCATAGAAACGGCAAAAATGGCATCTTTGATATCTTTTTCGGTCAAAGCAGGTAAAGAGATACTAGTATTGGGAAGGTTTACCCCTTTTTTAGATTTTAACGGCCCTCCTTGAATTACTTTGGCCTTGACCTCGTTTTCTTGGTTGGTAGAAATTACTTTGAACATCAATTTTCCATCATCCAATAAAATACGTTCCCCTAGCTTTACATCTTTTGGAAAATCGGCATAGTTCATATATACCCGCTCTGCAGTACCTTCAAATGGCTCTCCGGTAACAAAAGTAATTTCATCACCTGGAGCAACGACAACTTCACCTGCCATAACTCCAACACGAAGTTTAGGGCCTTGTAAATCTGCTAAGATCGAAGTGTATATCTCCATTTCTTCATTAAGTTCTCGAATCATCTTGATACGTTCTGTAACATCAGCATAATCAGCATGGGAAAAATTTATTCTGAAGACATCCACTCCAGCTTTAATCATATCCCTAAGCACCTCTTTCTTACTTGTAGCTGGACCTAAAGTTGCTACTATCTTTGTCTTTTTCTTACTCGGCATTATTAGAATATTAAATTGTTTTTAGATTTCAATGTACCCGTTTCAATACGATAAGCAGTCATTACTTTTGGTATTATAAGTAATTTTTTTAAGATATCTTCTTCTATATCTTCATCTTCATGCTCAATTTTTAAGAGATAATCGACCGTTGCATGCTCTGGCAACAAATGATAACTGGTATAAGAAGGTTCGCCTCTTGTAAACTATTATTGGTAATAAGTGTCCAAAATCTATCGTTCGCATCGTCTTTCCATTCAAAAATGGGAAAAGAAATATGTTCAGATATATCTAAATCTTCTGAGGACCTTTTGAAGTTTGATTTCAAAAATAGATTAAGGGCATACACCATAGCATAATCTTCCATACTACTGTGCAAAGCTATCAATGCATAGGAGTCTTCATAAAAATCTGCTGTGATTTTGTGTACTGCTGCTGCCATATGCGCACAAAACGTCAAATATAAGGTTAATAACAAAATTAGCCTAGACTATAATAATGTAAAGCGAAGTATTCACAAACTATAACGTTTTCGTTGTCCTTTAGTTTAAGATCAAAACAGCCTCTAAGACTTATCCATCTTATCTTGCAACGCAAAATAGGCTCTTTTAGAAGCCCTTTCTTCGGCCTTTTTTTTAGAAGTAGCTCTGGCCTTAGCAATAACGTTTCCTCCAATAGAAAGCTTTACGGCAAAATGCTTTAAACTGTCATTGCCTGTGTCTTCATACACATTGTAGTTAAAAGTTTTCTTTTGTTTCTGACACCATTCAATAACTAAGCTCTTGTAGCTAATTACTTTGCCTTCTAATTGCTCAATATCAACATAAGGCTGTATTACCCTCTCATTTATAAATTTTTCACAATATTTATACCCTCGGTCCAAATAAATGGCACCCACCAATGCCTCGAATACATTACCATGTATATTTTCGCCAAAATGTGATTTCGGAATCCTGCTTTCTACATACTGAATAAGGTTGAGGTCCTTACCCAATTCATTCAAATGTTCTCTACTCACTATTTTAGAACGCATTTTGGTAAGATACCCTTCATCACCTTCTGGAACCTCACTGTATAAATGTTTTGAAATAATAGTGCCTAGCATAGAATCGCCCAAAAACTCAAGTCGCTCGTAGTTCATTGGGTTACCATCTTTATCTTTTCGATTAGCGGATCGGTGTAAAAAAGCTTTTTTAAAAATTAATATATCCTTGGGTTTAAAACCTAAAATACGTGTTATTCCCAAAAAAAAATTCCCATTTTCTTTAGAGTGGGAATTGAATAAATTAGAGGGAAAGTTCATCTGAATTAACTGATTTTTTTGAATACTACACAAGCATTATGTCCTCCGAAACCAAAGGTATTGCTCAATGCCACATTCACTTCTCTTTTTTGGGCCTTGTTCAGGGTCAAGTTCAAATTAGGGTCAATATTTTCATCGACCGTGGTGTGATTTATTGTTGGCGGTACTATACCATGTTCCATAGCCAAAATAGAGGCAATAGCTTCAATAGCACCAGCTGCACCCAATAAATGCCCTGTCATTGATTTGGTAGAATTTATATTAATGTTCTTGGCATGCGCTCCAAAAACTTTAGAAATAGCTTTAAGTTCTGCAACATCCCCTAAAGGCGTTGATGTACCATGTGTATTGATAATATCTACATCTTCTGGTTTCAAGCCTGCATCATTCAAACAGTTTTTCATTACCTGAACAACACCAATACCATCAGGGTGTGGTGCGGTCATGTGATAGGCATCACTTGAGAGTCCGCCACCTACAACCTCTGCATAAATTTTTGCGCCCCTAGCTTTTGCATGTTCGTATTCTTCTAAAATCAATGCACCGGCTCCTTCTCCGAGTACAAACCCGTCTCGGGTTGCATCAAAAGGTCTTGATGCTGTTTCAGGGCTGTCATTTCTTGTAGAAAGTGCATGCATAGCTCCAAAACCACCCATTCCGGCAATGGTTACCGCTGCTTCGCTTCCTCCGGTAACAATTACATCACAATACCCTAATCGAATATAGTTAAGCGCATCGATCATAGCATTTGCAGCTGATGCACACGCAGAGACCGTAGTATAGTTAGGCCCCATGAAACCATGTTTGATAGAAATATTGCCAGGAGCAATATCTGCTATCATTTTAGGAATAAAAAAAGGATTGAACCTTGGTGTACCATCACCTTGGGCAAAATTCATCACCTCATTCTGAAAGGTTTCCAGGCCGCCTATTCCAGCTCCCCAAATAACACCCACTCGAAATTTATCGATGGCATCTAAATCTAATTTAGAGTCTTCAATAGCTTCATCAGAAGCTACAAGAGCATATTGTGCGAATTTATCAAGTTTACGAGCCTCTTTTCTATTAAAAAAATCTTCTGGGTTATAATTTTTTAATTCGCATGCAAACTTAACCTTGAATTTTTCGGTATCATAATACGTGACAGGGGCAGAGCCACTTTTACCATTTATAAGTCCGTTCCAATATTCTTCAATAGTATTACCAATTGGTGTTAAAGCACCCAATCCAGTAACTACAACTCGCTTTATCTGCATTGAACTAAATTTAAAGTGTAAATTAAAAAAATTATCCATGCGATAATAGTTACCGCATGGATAGTTTTAAATACTTGTTCAAAAAATTATAAAGATCACTTCGCCTCTTCTATATAACTTATAGCTTGACCAACTGTTGCAATGTTCTCAGCTTGATCGTCTGGAATCTGAATATCAAATTCTTTTTCGAATTCCATAATCAACTCAACAGTGTCCAAAGAGTCCGCTCCTAAATCGTTGGTGAAACTAGCTTCTGTTACCACTTCGTTTTCATCAACTCCTAATTTATCAACGATGATAGCTTTAACTCTTGATGCAATATCTGACATAATAATTTGGTTTTAAAATTTAAATTGATGGCAAAAGTAAAAAACTTTGGATTAATAACACGTTTTAACGATAAAATGTATGGTAATTTAAGAAAATTAAATACAAGAGTGCTATTTTAGCCCTAAATAATTCTTCTTCGGTAAGATTAAAAGAGATAGAAATACAGAATGATAGAGGTACTAGGATGATACAGATACTAAGATGATAGGGATATAGGAACAGTACTTTTTAAATTCGCTTTTATTGTCCTTAATTTTCTTCATTCTTTTTCCTTCACGAGGCTTTGAAAAAACTAATATACTTTTCTTAAAATAAACCCACACTTTTGAAAACCAAACGACTTGTTCTTTTTGCCTCTGGTTCTGGATCTAACGTTGAAAACATAATTCATTATTTTCACAATAGCACTAAGGTTACTATAGCCAGTGTGCTTACTAACAAAAGGGATGCTAAAGTTATAGATAAATGTAACAGATTAAATATCAATGCTTTATATTTTAATAGAAATGCATTTTCTAAAACCGATTGTGTGCTCGACATAGTAAAAGCATTACAACCCGATCTTATTGTTCTTGCTGGTTTTCTATGGAAAATCCCCAGAAATCTTATTCAAACGTATCCTAATCAAATAGTTAACATACACCCTGCCCTTTTACCTAAATATGGAGGCAAAGGTATGTACGGTATGCGTGTGCATAAAGCTGTGAAAGCAAATAATGAAACCGAAACAGGTATTACTATACACTATGTGAATGAAAATTATGATGAAGGCGCTATAATTCATCAGGCAAAAACTATTCTTCTACCTGAAGATAATGTCGCTGATATTGCTCAAAAAATACATAAGTTAGAATATGAGCACTTTCCTAAAGTCATAGAGAAGTTATTAAATGAATAAGGTTCTAGAAACAAACTATCCATCTGAGTGCAGTCGAAGACCATTTTAGTTATGATACATTTCGACTGCGTTCAATGTGACAAAAGCAAGTAATGGCTAAAAAAGAAAAGTTCTATACGGTTTGGAAAGGCAAATGCCCAGGTATTTATGATTCTTGGAAGGATTGTAAAGCGGCTATTGACGGTTATAAAGGTGCTCAGTACAAATCATTCGCCACTTTTGAAATTGCCAAAAAAGCGTATAATGGAAGTTATGAGGATTATAAAGGAAAGAAAAAGCCTAGCGAAGACCTTTCTCAAGAACAATTACTCAGAATAGGGCAACCCAATTACCACTCTATTTCTGTAGATGCCGCCTCAAGTGGTAACCCCGGTATTATGGAATACCAAGGGGTAGATACCAAAACAAAAAAGAAACTATTTAAACAAGG
>QILY01000058.1 GCA_003232155.1 Maribacter sp. | reverse complement strand
TTTGACTAAATTTCGAATGCTAAATTGAGTTGATTTAGCCTATAGGTCTAAAAATCAAGATAGTAGTGGTATATGCAAATACCACCACTATACCATTCTGTAAATAATCGCTTTTTTTAGAGGTGCCCTTAAGTTACTTTTTAAAGAACAATTGGGTGAAATAATAATCCCCGTCAGAATTCTTTTTTACACTTACAGCAGTATGCGTAAAATCACCTTCCATTGTTGTTCTGTGACCGATACTATTAAACCATCCTTCAAAAGCCTGAGCGGCATCAGAATAATCTTTGGCAACATTTTCAGCAACTGCTTTTGCATTGGTTTCTGAAGAAATTTTAGATGCCCTTGAGCTAAAGTTGTCATGACTAAGGCTTCCTTTAGAAATCATATAGTCATTGTGCGCATTGGCATATTGATATGCTACTGCATTAAATTGCAATAAAGATGCACCTAATGAAACCCTATGGTCATTAACAAGCCCTAATAATTCATTTTCTACCTCGATGGCGTTCTGAGCGACTGTAATATCTGTACTTTCTAACGGCGAATCTCTTGAGCAAGAAGCCAAAGTAATTACAAATAAAACGAGCGCAACCATCTTTGTTCTCATTTTCATATAATATTCTACTTTGTAAGTAGGCGTTCTATAAGCGTAGTAGGAAAGAAAAATTGGTCGTTCTCGTGTTCTTATTTCGATTTGGGGAATCAACGGTGTAATATTAAAGAATCTAGATGAAATGCTTAAGTGAAAATTATTTTTTTCGATGAATGGCTTTTTTCGCCGATTAAATATTAATGGGTGCCAACATCTTTTTATTTTGATATGCTACATAATCTTAAAACCTTATATGTTACGTATATACTATAAATAACCTGTTAATTTTAAGATAAAGCGTAATAGGTTTTTACTAAAACTCTAACTATTTTTATAATGAACTCGTTTAAACTTTTTGTTTGGAACCGAAAATATTCGCTTTTGTGCTCACATGAAGTCATTTTTTATTAGCATAGCATAGCTACGGTAGTCAAAAATGGCGAAATATGAGTGCAAAATGGAATATTTGCAGGTACCTGCCTGCCGTCAGGCAGGAAAGAAAAAGTTTAAACGAGTTCAATAAACAGATTCGCATGTATATAAAATCTATTTTCTCTTTTGCGCTTGTTCTATTTTTTCTTGCCGGATGTACTTCTAAAAAGAACGACCCTATTGAACAGTTTGAAAACCTAAATAAATATCAAGAATATATTACTGAGGTAACACACGGTATTATTTCTGCACAAAGTGATGTACGTATTGTTTTGAACAAACCTATTGAAGGATGGAACAATGGGGATGAACTGGATAGAGATTTACTTTTAGCATCTCCTAACATTAAAGGAAAAGTAGTGGCATTAGATAGTAGAACCATTGCTTTTGTGCCTGAAAACGGATTTAAACAAGACACCGAATATCAGTTTACGCTGCAGTTTGAAGATATTATAAAAGATATACCCGAAGAATTGAAAACTATGATTTTTGGGGTGAAGACCATAAAACAACAATTCAACGTGTATACTGATGCCCTACAGTCGTATTCTAATAATACGCAATACATCAATGGGCAAATACGGACCTCGGATATTATGTCATTAGAGATTGCAAAACAATTACTTACGGTAAACCACAATGGGAAATCAGTACCAATACAATTTGATGATGCTGTAAAAAAAGGAACCCAGTTTCAATTTAAAATAGATAGCATTCAGCGTTATAAAGATGATTCAAAATTAGAAATCGCCTGGAACGGTTCCAAGTTTAATATTGAAAGATCAGGGAATAGTTCCATTCGAATACCGGGTAAAAATAATTTTACGGTTTTAGATGTTTCTGTTGAATCTGGAGAAAATCAATTGGTCAGGGTTAATTTTTCTGACCCTGTTAAAAAAGGCCAGAACTTTAAAGGCTTGGTGGTTTTAGAAGGTGATGACAAACCTAAATATGCCGTAGATGGCAATACCTTAAAAATATATCCTTCCAAAGAAATTAAAGGAACGGCAAACCTTGAAGTTTTACAGGGTATTCAGAGTGAAGGGGGCTATAAATTAAAATTTACGTTTAATGATCGTATTGCCTTTGAGCAGTTGAGCCCACAAGTGCGATTACTTTCAAATGGGACAATATTGCCTTCATCGAATAATTTGAAAATCAATTTTGAAGCTGTGAATCTGAAAGCTGTTGATGTCTCTATATATAAAATTTACGAAAACAACATTCTTCAATTTTTACAGAACAATAATATCAATGGCAATTATTTTTTAAGAAGTGTTGCTCGGCCCATTGCCAGCAAAAAAATTATACTTCAAAGCAGTCTTATCAATGCTAATGGTAAATGGATGGCCCATGCCCTTGATTTGAGTACTATTATTTCTCCTGAACCAGGTGCCATATACCGAGTAGAATTTAATTATAAAGCAGCATATAGCCTGTATAAATGTGATTCGACCAATTTTTTGGGTGAAGAAGAGACCGAAACAAATTTTGATGAAGGACAAGAAGACAGCTATTGGGATGGTGATGAAGATTATTATGGCGACAACTATTACAATTATGATTGGAACGAACGTGAGAACCCCTGTCATACTTCATATTACTACGACAAAAAAGTGGGTATAAATGTTTTGGCCACCGATATAGGGGTGACAATAAAAAAAGGGGGGAACAAAAGTTATTTTATAGCTGTAAACGATATTTTGAACACTAACCCTATTGCCGGCGCCAAGGTCACTTTCTATAACTTTCAACAACAATCTATAGGTAGTTCAGTAACTGATGCCGACGGTATGTCAATCTTTGATTCTGAAAAACTGGCCTATTTTGCCATAGTTGAAAACGATGGTCAAAATAGCTATATAAAATTGAATGATGGCAACGCGCTGTCTGTAAGTAAGTTCAATGTTTCTGGGGTACAATTGAAAAAGGGTATCAAAGGCTTCATTTATGGCGAACGTGGAGTTTGGAGACCTGGCGACCAAGTATTTCTCTCTTTTATACTGAATGATAATGCGAATAAGTTACCTGAAAACCATCCTGTGAAGTTAGAACTGTTAGACCCATACAATAAAGTTGTCCATCGAGAAGTTAAAAAAGATGGGGTAAATAATTTTTATCATTTTAATATAAAGACCGATGAAAATGCGCCCACCGGAAATTGGTTGGCAAAAATATCGGTAGGTGGTGCGTCTTTTACAAAAATCATTAAAATTGAAACTATAAAGCCTAACCGGTTAAAAATCAAAACCAATTTTGATGCTGAAATTTTGACGGGCGCCCAACCTATTAGTGGTACTATTGAAGTGAAGTGGTTACACGGTGCTATTGCAAAAAAATTAAAAGCTGATATCACAGCAAAATTCAATCCGCAAAAAACCAGTTTCACATCTTTCCCCGGGTATATTTTTGATGACCCTACGCGAAGTTTCTCTATTGAAGACCAAGTGGTTTTTGATGGAAAGATTGATGACGGTGGTAAGGCCAATTTTAATATAAATCCGCAATTAAATAATAAGGCCCCCGGTATGTTAAAGGCCGCTTTTATTACCAAAATATATGAAAATGGGGGTGATTTCAGCACCGATGTACTTACAAAGCCCTATTCGCCTTTTGATACCTATGTGGGCTTGAACACTCCTAAAGGTGATAAGGCCAGAGGGATGCTATTGACTGATGTAAAACATAAATTCGAAGTGGTTTCAGTAGATGAAAAGGGCAGGCCTAAAGCGACCGAAAACCTTAAAGTAAAAGTGTTCAAAATACAGTGGAGGTGGTGGTGGGATACTTCTTCCGATAATCTATCCTCATACAGTAGTAGTCAATATCGACAATTGGTGTATGAAAAAACTATTAGCACAAATTCGAGTGGAAAAGGCAGTTTTGACTTTGAATTGAAATACCCAGACTGGGGAAGGTATATGGTGCATGTAGAAGATGAAAAAGGAGGGCACGCTACGGGCAAGGCCATATATATTGATTGGCCTGGCTGGGCCGGAAAATCTAAAAAAAATGA
>QILY01000063.1 GCA_003232155.1 Maribacter sp. | reverse complement strand
CTGCTAACAATTTATCTAGTATAGAAGTCATTTCTTCTGAGTTCCAATCAGCTACCATTGCTTTTTTTAGAACTATTCTACCAGATCTATCAATTAAATAGGTTGTGGGAATAGTTGAATGTTCTAAGGCTTCAGGAGCTTCATTGTATGCATAATGAATAGGAAATGTATATTCTTTTTTCAGCATAAATGCATTTACCCTTTCAACTTGATCATTCGCTACAAAAAGAAATGTGATTTTATCACCATAACTATCATAAAGCTTCTGTAAACTAGGCATTTCAGCAACACATGGCGGACACCAAGTAGCCCAGAAATTGATAAGCACTATATTTCCCTTTTCATTTTCAAAATAAAATGAATTACCATCTTTATCAATCAATTTCCATTGATAACTTTCTAACGATATCTGTTCATTCTTTTCTATGGTCGAAGGCGTAGCAAAAGGAGTAAGTGCTATGAACTTGTTCATATAAACACTAAAATGAAATTTTAAGGGCGTGAATAAAAATAGCACCAAAAAAACAATAAATGCAATATTGGTAAGTTGTTTTTTAGAAGGTTTCTTCATTGAGAAATAAGATTATTTAACAATCCGTGTATTGTCGCATTATTCCAATCAACATTATTTTTTTCTTCAATAACTATAAAGCCTTTTTTATCAATGATATAAGAAGCAGGCGGTTCTAATACTCTAATTGGTGTTCGTTCTCCAATAATTAAATAGGTAACCTTAAACGTAAATTTATTCTTTTGCATAAACTCCTCTACTGGCTCTCTTTCTTCATTGGTTATAATATAGAAATCTACCTTATCGCTATATAAACCATATAACTCTTGAATGTCATTCAATTCAGCGGCACTAGGCAGGTTCCATGAAGCCCAAAATTTAACAAACACCACCCTACCTTTTGATTTTTCAAAATTGAAAAAATCCCAATTTGAGTCTTTCAATTTCCAATTATAGTCTGCCAATTGTTCTCGCTCTGCTACTTGAATAATTTCTGGGCTTGTTGCAAAAACCTGCATTAACCATACTTTTCCCCAATGCCCCATAGGGGTAACAAAAAAGGAAAGGATAAAAGCAATTATAATAAGGGTAAATATTGTTTTCTTATTCATAGAGGAAACTCTGTACTTATGGACTAGTGTTAAGTTAAGCATACTTTAGCCGAACCAAGTCTTGTTCTTTTTGCCCCATACTTCTTTAAAAAATACTTGCGTAACTGAGGCTAGGCGCATATTTTTTGCATCGCCTGAGACAAAAACACCTTCAACTTATACGACACAGTACACTTAACTTAACACTAGTTTAAACCTGTTCGTTCCAAAACTAAAAAACTCCTGATGATTATCTGGAGTTTTATGATAAAATATATAATTTAGCTATTACGCTGCATTTTCCTTCTTGATAACATTCAATGCAGATCCTTCATTAAACCAATCGATTTGAGATTGGTTATAGGTATGATTTGCCACAATATTGTCTTTACTACCATCAGCATGCACCACTTCTATAGTAAGTGGTTTACCCGGAGTAAAGTCAGCAATATCTACAAAATTGAATGTGTCATCTTCTTGTATCAAATCATAATCAGCTTCACTGGCAAATGTTAAGCCTAACATACCTTGTTTCTTAAGGTTGGTTTCATGAATACGGGCAAAAGATTTTACCAATACCGCAGCAACACCCAATTGTCTTGGTTGCATAGCTGCATGTTCACGAGATGAACCTTCACCATAATTATGATCACCGACCACTATAGTTTTTATACCCGCAGCTTTATATTCTCTTTGAGTATCTGGTACTCCACCAAATTCACCGGTAAGCTGGTTTTTTACCATATTGGTTTTCTTACCAAAAGCATTTACAGCTCCTATTAAAGTATTATTGGCAATATTATCTAAATGTCCGCGGAAACGCAACCAAGGACCTGCCATTGAAATATGATCTGTAGTACATTTACCATAGGCTTTAATCAATAATTTCATGCCTTGTAAATGTTCTGGCAGTAAAGGTGTAAAAGGCTCTAAAAGCTGTAAACGTTCTGAAGTAGAACTTACCTTCACCTCTACCCCGCTTCCATCTTCATCTGGAGCAAGGTACCCTGCATCTTCCACTGCAAAACCTTTTGGAGGTAATTCCCACCCTGTTGGTTCGTCAAACATAACTTCTTCCCCATCTTGGTTAATTAAAGCATCCGTTAACGGGTTAAAATCTAATCTACCAGCAATAGCAATAGCGGCTGTAATTTCAGGCGAAGCAACAAAAGCATGTGTATTAGGGTTACCATCTGCTCGCTTAGCAAAGTTTCTATTAAATGAATGTACTATGCTATTTTTAGGTGCATTTTTAGGATCTTCATATCGTGCCCATTGACCAATGCATGGTCCACAAGCATTTGTAAATATTTTAGCATTTAACTTTTCGAAAACTTCTAAAATACCATCACGGTCAGCCGTATACCTTACTTGCTCTGAACCAGGGTTGATTCCCAGTTCTGCTTTCATCTTTATACCTTTATCCAAAGCTTGTTGCGCAATAGATGCTGCTCTTGACAGATCTTCATAAGAAGAGTTGGTACAAGAACCTATTAAGCCCCATTCAACAACCATAGGCCATCCATTAGAATTAGCTTTTTTAGTCATTTCCTTACCAACAGTAGTTGATAAATCTGGAGTAAAAGGTCCGTTTAAAAGCGGCCCTAATTCTGACAGGTTGATTTCTATAACTTGGTCAAAATAGTTTTCAGGATTTGCATATACTTCTGCATCAGCAGTTAAATGTTCTTTTATGGTATTGGCAGCATCAGCAATATCGGCTCTATCTGTAGCTCTTAAATAACGCTCCATTGATTCATCGTAACCAAACGTAGAAGTTGTGGCCCCTATTTCAGCACCCATATTACAAATGGTTCCTTTTCCTGTACATGATAAAGAAGTAGCACCAGGGCCAAAATATTCTACAATAGCTCCTGTACCACCTTTTGCTGTTAAAATTTCAGCAACCTTTAAAATAACATCTTTTGGAGCGGTCCAACCAGAAATGGTCCCAGTTAATTTAACTCCTATCAGTTTAGGAAAATTAAGTTCCCAAGCCATTCCTGCCATTACATCAACAGCATCAGCGCCACCTACTCCAATAGCTACCATTCCTAAGCCTCCTGCATTTACTGTATGGGAATCGGTACCTATCATCATTCCGCCGGGGAAGGCATAATTTTCTAAAACTACTTGGTGAATAATACCTGCTCCTGGTTTCCAAAAACCAATACCATATTTATTTGATACCGATTCTAAAAAATTAAAAACCTCGGCACTTGTACTATTTGCATTTTTCAAATCAGTATATGCGCCACTTTTAGCCTGTATCAAATGATCACAATGCACTGTAGTTGGCACAGCTACCTTAGGCTTGCCTGCTTGCATAAACTGTAATAACGCCATTTGTGCCGTAGCATCTTGACAAGCAATACGATCAGGTGCAAAATCTACATAATCTTTACCCCTAGTAAATACCTTTGATGGATTTCCTTCCCATAAGTGAGAATATAATATTTTCTCAGACAAAGTAAGTGGTTTACCAACTAGTTCACGTGCTTTTTCAATGCGCTCACCCATATTGGCGTATACCCCTTTAATCATATCGATATCAAATGCCATTGTAATTATTTTTAAGTTAAGTAATCTTGTAAAATTACTGAAATCTATAGGGCAAATAAAATTTTTACCAAGGATTCATCAAATTTTAAAGAATTTCAGAGATAAACCCGAATTGTGTATAAGAAAATCTATTCCGGTCCTATACAGCTTCAAATCAGTCACTGCGTTAAGTTTTTTGATTTAACTAGTAGGATGCTATGCTGAAACCAATAAAACTCCCTGATTCATTGCTGTTTAGAACCTCATAACGAAGTTCTAATGCATAATCCAGGTTAAACGAATAATAATCAATTTTATTCGAAATTATCTAGTAGTAATAGCTGTAAAATGTTTACAATAATTCTTGAATAATATTTTCTTCAGAAATACCTTCAGCTTCAGCTTTGTAGTTTTTAATAA
>QILY01000273.1 GCA_003232155.1 Maribacter sp. | reverse complement strand
ATACGAAATGAAGAATTGATTCTTTTGGCTGCCGAGGCTAATATTTCAACGGATCCGGCAGCAGCAATTGCTGCTTTGGATATTATACGAACGGGCGCAGGTCTTCCGTCATATAGTGGAGCAATGGATGAGGCTTCGCTAATGCAGGAAATGTTGACACAACGTAGATATTCTTTATATGGAGAAGGTCATAGATGGATAGATGTACGTAGGTACGGTCTGTTAAATACCTTGCCTATAGACAGGGTAGAAAGACAAGATGCGGATGGAACTACCATACTGGCAGATGATATATGGGTCAATTTTCCCATACCGTTAACCGAAAATCAATAGATAATACTATTGACCAGAGAATAAAGAGCCTGTGATACATGCAATCACAGGCTCTTTCTTTAATAATGTGTCCTGCCCTCAAATAGCGATGCCCTAAATTCTATATGGATATCGGTATTAAGAACTTCTTCTTAATCTTGTTTTGATTCGGTACGTGATATTGAAAAGTACCGGCACGATTATCAAGGTCAGGAAAGTCGCAACGATAAGTCCAAAAATAACGGTCCATGCCAAAGGTCCCCAAAAAATAACATTGTCACCGCCTATATATATTTTTGGGTCGAACTCTGAAAAGAGTGAAAAGAAATCAATGTTCAAACCTATTGCTAGAGGAATTAAGCCTAGTACCGTTGTAATCGCTGTCAAAATTACGGGGCGTAATCTTGCTTTACCACCTTTTACGATAATTTTGGTCACTTGACCCATGGTAAGCAAGTCTTTATCATTCATATCTATATCTAGCTTTATCTTTTTTCTATCTATTAGAATTTGGATATAATCTAGGAGTACCACTCCGTTATTTACAACGATCCCCGCTAGTGAAATAATACCCATCATGGTCATCATAATTACAAAAGACCAACCTGTAATCATTAATCCACCAAATACGCCAATAAAACTTAAGAAAATGGCTATCATAATAATTAAGGGTTTTGAAATGCCTCCAAATTGGAATATGAGAATCAACATGATTAATCCAAGTCCCGTAAAAAACGCACCTACCAAGAACAACATTTGTTTGTTTTGTTCTTCAATTTGACCGGTAAAGTCAATTTTCACATCTTCAGGAAGACCTTTGTAATCAATCATTTCCTTTTGAATTTCCGCAACTATAGCACCTGCATCACTAAACCCAGGTTTTAATTGCGAATAAACAGTAACAACTCTTTTTTTGTTTTTATGTTTGATTGCGCTAAACCCTGATGAATTTCGCTGAGAAGCTACAGCTGAAACAGGAACCTCTTTAATCTTTCCTGAAGCTTGATCTCTAAAAATGATATTTTGGTTAAAAAGGGCGCTTTTATTATATCGATTTTCTTCATTGAAACGCACATTAATATCATAATCTTCACCGTTTATTTTATATACACCCGCTTTTTCACCGAATAAAGAGCGGCGTAATTGTTGCCCTACCTGCCCTACGGAAACACCAAGTTTACCTGCTTTTTCACGGTCAACCACTACTTGCATTGAAGGTTTTCCTTTATTTACATCGATTTTCAATTCTTCGATGCCTGCAATATTTTTGGTATTGATAAAGTTTCGAACATCTTCAGCAGTACTTATAAGCTCAGTATAATCTTTTCCTTCTAATTCAATGTTTATAGGATAACCGGCTGGTGGTCCATTTGCATCTTTTTCAACAGATATGGCTACTCCTGGATAAATTCCGGTCAACGCTTCTTGAATTTCACCTCTTAGCTCTTCAGTATCACGCCCATCTCTATATTTATATTCTTTCATTGAAACGGTTACCTTGCCACGATGCGGCATTTCTGAAGTTGAACCAGCATCAGTTTGGGGGTTACCTGCTCCTTCACCAACTTGTGACACTGCCGATTCTACTAGATAGTTATGGTCACCATCTGTATACTTAGAACCATTGGCAACTGCATATACTCTTTTTTCGATGATTTTAGTAAGTTCATTCGTCTTTTCGATAGAAGTACCTTGCGGATATTCTATATAGGCATATATTTCATTGGGTTTGTTGTCAGGAAAGAACTCAATCTTTGTTCTTCCAGAACCTATGGACATTCCGAATAACATGAAAACAGCAATCAATAAAAAGAAGGTAGTGCCAAAATACCAATATACATTTCCTCCTCTTAATGCATGTTTAATTCTTCTTTCATACCAATTTTCAAAACGAAACATAACTTTGTTTTGAAAACCAGTTGCCCATTTTTTGATTGCATATTTATATACCCAGAACATGATAACAGTGAACAACATAACCGTACCAAGGCCTCGCATTTGCCCACCAAAAAAGAGAATGAACAAACCAAATGCACCCAAAATAGCTGTGATGCGAAACAACTGTTTTTTGGTTAGTTCTTTTTTCTCAATATTCATAAACTGTGATACCAACATTGAGTTCATGAATATGGCAACGAATAGTGATGAGCCTAAAACTACTGATAGTGTAATGGGAAAATATATCATAAATTGTCCAAAAATACCAGGCCATAACCCTAGTGGTACAAATGCTGCTACGGTTGTAAGTGTAGATATGATAATTGGAAAGGCGATTTCACCGATTCCTTTTTTTGCGGCCTCAGTTCTTGACATGCCTTCGCCCATTAGGCGATACACGTTTTCAACTACTACAATACCATTATCCACCAGCATGCCTAGCCCCATAATCATTCCGAAAAGAATCATGGTGTTTAAAGTATAGCCCAAAAAGGATAATATCATAAAGGACATGAACATCGACATAGGAATTGCAAAACCTACGAACAATGCATTACGGAAGCCTAAGAAAAACATCAGTACAGTTACTACCAGAATAATTCCGAAAATAATATTGTTGACCAGATCATCTACTTGGTTCAATGTTCTGCCTGATGAGTCATTGGCTATGGTAATGTTCAGATCTTTTGGAAAGTAATTCGCCTGTTCCTTTTTTACAAGGTCTCTAATTTTGGTTGTGGCCTCGATCATATTACTGCCTGAACGTTTTTTTATGTCGAGCATTACCACACTTTCGCCATATTCACGGGCGTAAGTGGTCTTTTCTTCCTCAGTAAAGGTAACTTTGGCAATATCTTTAAGGTATACCACACCATTTTCTGATTTCACTACAAAATCATATAATTGTTCAGGGTCTTTAATCTCTCCTAAAACCCGAATAGTACGTCGTTGGTTTCCTACTTTAATATTACCGGCAGACATGGTAGTATTACCGTTACTGATAGCGTTTATAACATCTTGAAAATTAACCTTGGCTGCCATCATTTTATAGACATCAACAGCAACTTGCACTTCTTTATCTTGGGCACCACGAATACCTACTTCTTTGATTTCAGATAAATCTTCTATTTTATCTTGCATATATTCTGCAAATTCCTTCAACTTTTCTACGGGGTAATCACCCGTAAAATTCACGTTCATAATAGGGAATGACTCTGAAAGATTCAGATTGAAAACATTGGGTTCTAGCTTGGCATTATTAAAAGTGGGCCAATCTTCACTGGCTTTTTCGCTATCAATCTCATCTTTCACCTTTTGTTTGGCGAGCTCTACAGTAATATTCTCATCAAATTCTACGGTGATAATAGAATAATCTTCTTGAGAGGTAGATGTAACCTTTACTACATTACTCACATTTTTTAACTTGTCTTCTAAAGGATCGGTAATCAAACGTTCTACATCCTCTGCCGTATTACCAGGGTATGGGGTACTTACATATACCTTGGTTTCAACTATTTCAGGAAAATCTTCCCGTGGCATGGCCTGATATGAGTTGTATCCTATCCAAAGAAAAATAGCAATCATCACATAAATTACAGAAGAATTATCTATGGCCCATGATGAGAGTCCAAACTCTTTGTTCACGTTTTTTTTCTGTTTACTCATTTTTTATTGGTCTTTGGATTTATTTTTTAAATATTTTTGAAGCCCAGTTATCATTTTGGATACTTCTTCTAGTCTCTAGATCTTGGTCATTTGAGATATATTCACGCCATCTGGCAATAGTGGAACAAACAACACATTCTTTTTAAACTGAGAATTAGAATCCCCAGAGCTCTCTGCAATATTTAAAGCAACGGAAACAGCTACTCTATTAAATGGAGAGGATAACCATAGATTTCATGTTTAAGGATTTAGAAAATAAACTATATGTTATATCAATAAAGTCCAATGCCTTTTCATAAACATTTAAGTCTTCGAATGTGAACTTTATTTTAGCCATTGTTTTTTGTTTATACTATTGTCAGCTAACTATTTATTGATTCAAAATTTGTACTTTCTGGTTATCTTTAACACTTCTCGCGCCTTCTTTGACCAATTGGTCACCATCTGAAATTCCTGATAGTATTTCTACTAAACTACCTTGGGTTCTGCCCGTTATAATAATCTGTCTGTTTACGACCGCTTCATTTTCTTTGTCTAACTTCTTTGCGATATATACATATTGTTCCCCTTCGGCATTTTCAGAAATGATACTTTGTGGAATTGTGATAGCATCATCACTAGAATAATCATTAAGGCTTACTTTGGCAGTCAGATTGGGCTTGATATTTCCGTTTTTGTTGTCTACCGGAATTTCAACAGTAAAAGCTCGATTGCTTGGATTAATGAAATTACCTGTTTGACGAATTTTAGAGATAATAGTATCACCTAAAACCGGAAAGTATACAATCGCTTCCTTACCCTTTTGTATACCGTCTAAATAACTTTCAGGAACATCTACCTCTACATACATATCAGAAAGGTTTATAATACGAAATACTTCGGCGCCCACACCTGGAGAAACCACGGTCCCCTGATCTTTAATAACATCATCGATAATGCCAGAAAAAGGAGCTCTAATAGTTGATTTGCCTAATTGGCTTTGTGCTTGTTGTACAATATTTTCAGCAGCTTCATATGTAGATTTTGTTTGTAAATATTGAATTTCAGAACCTATTTTTTGTTCCCATAATCGTTTTTGGCGTTCATAAGTTGTTTTTGCTAGCTCGGCCTGTGTTTTTAATTGAGCCAGTTGACTTCCCATTCCACCATCATCAATTGATGCCAATAG
>QILY01000148.1 GCA_003232155.1 Maribacter sp. | reverse complement strand
TCACTGAAATTAGCTTCACCGGCAGCATAACAACCTTCAATAGAAGTCTGTAAATTATAATCCACCCAAAGTCCGCCCATAGTATAATGCACCGCAGGGTAAATCATCATAGGTGTTTCATACGGGTTTTCATCAACAATCTTCTCATACATCTGAAAGAGATTTCCGTATTTGGCTTCAATAACTTCTTTTCCTAAAGATGTAATTGTATTTTGATCCGCATCTTTCATTCCTGAAGTCAATACTTTTTCTTTTCCGTAGCGTTGAATAGCCGCTGCAAAATCTAAATAGACAGCTTCTCCTGTTTTATTAACTCCGAAGCCGGCATCACATCTTTCTTTTGCCGCTCTTGAGGCTACATCTCTTGGTACTAAGTTACCAAAAGCAGGATATCTTCTTTCTAAATAGTAATCTCTATCTTCTTCTTTTAATTGTATGGGTTTTAATTTTCCTTCGCGAATTGCAATAGCATCCTCTTTTCTGGCAGGCACCCAAATACGACCATCATTACGCAATGATTCTGACATCAAAGTCAGTTTTGATTGATGATCTCCAGATACGGGAATACAGGTAGGATGTATTTGTGTATAGCATGGATTGGCAAAATGAGCACCCTTACGGTGTGCACGCCATGCCGCCATTACATTACTCCCCATGGCATTAGTAGAAAGGAAAAATACATTTCCGTAACCACCGGTTGCTAAAACTACCGCGTGACCAGAATGTCTTTCAATTTCTCCTGTTACTAAATTTCGAGCGATTATTCCTCGGGCTTTTCCATCAACTTTTACCAAATCCATCATTTCATGGCGGGTATACGATTTGATTTTCCCTCGGTTTATTTGTCGGTTCATAGCTGAATAGGCACCTAACAATAACTGTTGTCCGGTTTGCCCTTTTGCATAAAAAGTTCTAGAAACCAATACCCCACCAAAAGAACGGTTATCTAACAAACCCCCGTATTCACGGGCAAAAGGAACTCCTTGTGCTACACATTGGTCAATAATATTTGCAGATACTTCTGCTAAACGATATACATTAGCTTCACGTGAACGATAATCCCCACCTTTTACGGTATCGTAGAAAAGACGATAGTTACTATCACCATCACCTTGATAATTTTTTGCTGCGTTGATACCTCCTTGTGCCGCAATAGAATGCGCACGACGTGGGGAATCTTGATAGCAGAATGTTTTTACGTTGTAGCCCAATTCAGCTAAAGTAGCTGCTGCTGCACCACCCGCTAGCCCAGTTCCTACAACTATAATATCAATATTACGCTTATTTGCAGGGTTTACAAGGTCAATATGATTTTTATGATTGGTCCACTTATCGGCCAATGGCCCAGCTGGAATTTTAGAATCCAATATGCCCATAGCTTAATGTGTTATTGGGTTAAGGTGATGATATATGGCAATAAATATGAATCCTAGCGGAATTGCAATAGCATATATCTTAGTAAATGTTTTAATAGCCGAAGAATATTTATTGTTTATTCCCATCGTTTGAAAAGATGAGGCAAAACCATGTAACAAATGTAATGCCAACAATGCAAAAGAGATGATGTACAATACGGTTCTCCAGATAGCTTCAAATTTGTGAACCGTTTCGGCGTGGTATCTGGTTGCATCTTCGGGGTTATTTTCAATGTACTTATATGCTATTTCGGGCAGCCAAAAATCATAAAAATGAAGTCCTAAAAAAGCAAGTATAACCGCTCCGGATATAATCATATTTCGTGAAACCCATGAGGCATTGGCACCGCCTTTATATTTTACATAACTAAGCCCTCTTGCTTTGTTATTCTGAATTTCCAGTACAAAACCCATAACAAAGTGTATAATCACACCTGCAATCAAAACGGGCTGGAGTGCATATTGCACCAAAGGATTATACCCCATAAAATGTGACCACAAATTAAAAGTTTCAGGGGCAATTACAGAGGTTATGTTTATTATAAAATGTTGCCCAAGAAAGAAAACCAAGAAAAGACCTGACAAGGCCATTACTATTTTTCGGGCAAGTGAAGATTTTATCAATACACTCATTAGTCGATTATTTAGCTGTACAAATTTACGGTACAGTCTAGTTATTAACAAGTTTTAGCGGTATTTCATTCATACCCCTTTTTGTTGTTGTGCATTTTTCATTAGATGTTCAATTTCTTTCCAATGGTCTTTTCTCGTCCAAAACAAAAATTTATGGTAAAGTTTAGCTTTCAACCGAAAACAAAAACCTGTTCTTTTCAGATACATTTTTCCGCAATTTTCATTCACCCAGTTTTCGTCAAATCCGCCCCATTCCCCGGCAACACTCATTAAATTTCCTTTTAAAACCGGAAAAACCTCATAAAAATCAATTTCTTTTAGTTGTTGTATCGTTTTTCCGGTTTTAATAAATTCAGTCGCGATTCTTTCGTAATCGGAGTATTGTAACTCTGTATCCAAATAAAAGTCCGAAATCGCATTCCAAATAGGCTTTCGTTTTTCTATTTCTTTCATTGATTATTTTTTAAATGAGTTCAATAACTACTACCACTACTTGTTTTTATCAATATCTTATTTTCTAAATACCAGCATTTTCTATTGACTCCACTTCCAAAGAAAAAATCAGGATGCCCGTGATAATCCAAATTACTGTTCATTAATTGGTTCTGTAGGTCATTTGATAGCCATTCAAAATTAAATTCTTCTTTTTTATAATTTTGTTCCATCCATTCGAGGTTTTTTTCAAAATCCTTTATTTTCACGAAGGTCAATGAATCAAAATATAGAATTGCCTCAAGATAATAGTCGGAAGGCCCAGGAACAGAAATTCTATCATTTTGGGCGGAGTTATCGATAAAAGTAAATTTAAACTTTACTTCAATAGGTTTATAAGTGGTAAGATCAAGTAGTTTGCCCAGCAAATTAATATCGGTCGAAATTGTTTGGGTTAAGTTATTTGCCTTTTTTATTTTATGAGTTGTATTTTTCTGTTTATTATTTTTATCAGTTCGAGTTTCGCACGACAGAATTAACGCTGTAACGAGAAATACTATAACTGTGTTTTTTAAGTGATATTTATTTTTTGTCATCGAATGTTTCCTTACATTGAACTCGTTTAATTAATTGTTTTAAATCATTGCCAAACCCTTTTTTCACCCATAATTTCATATCCTCTTTTATTGCCATCGGATTTTGACCTGTTTTAATATATTTCTTAATAGACACAGAAATCGGATCATTTGGCTCATTAATTTTAAGAATAGAATTTTTGCCGGGGATACTATAAGAACCTTCATGTTCATAGCAAAATACAATAACCTTGATCTCCTTTTTCAACACCTGCGCCATAAAAGCAATCTGACAAAAAACACCTTTGACCGTTATATTTTTCTTTTGCTAACTCCTTTGTCTTTACTGCTTCGGTGATTTCAATACGTCCTTTTTGAGAAGTATATAAAGAAGAGGTGTCTTTATCCGGAGGATTGATTTCTTTTACGATTCCTATAAAAACAAGTGAATATTCATCACCGCACAACCCAATAAATGGCTCTGGTTTTGGCCACCAGTAGATGTAATCAACAGCTAAGGAGTCCGAATCCGAATTAGTCACTATGCAATTTTCTTTCTCCCTCTGTTTTTATCAATCGTTTAACAATAAGTGAACAAGACAGAAACTATAAGTAACATTGCGATAATGGAGATGTTTTTACTGTTCATTCGAATGCGGTAGTCGGTCAACAATCGCAACCTCTCGGCCAACCCAAAGGAAGTTGTTACAATACCGCTTTCATAGAGGGTAGACGAATCCAGGTCCGTGCCCACAAGGCCACTTACCAAGCCATCATCGCCCAATGAACTACCCCGCTGCAAGCAGACGGGGTATCCGGCTCACTCAGAATAAAGATAACTGCTTTGCTTTATGTAAAACATCGTAGTCCTTTTCCATTCCTTGACCCCGAACATATTTTGATATTGTAGTTTCATCTCCGAATTTACTAACCGTATTAAATGCTCCTCCCCATAAAACTTTTCTGACTCTTGGATGTCTTTTGAAAATTTCTCCCGCCGTGATACTTTTTAGCATTTTGACTATCCACGTAGGACTCATGGTTGGAATGGACTGAAGTAAAAAACGAACATGATCTTTATCCATACCTATCTCTAAAAAATGAACCTCGTAACGCTCTGAAATCTCCATGCAAATTTCTACCAAAGTCCGATCTACCAATTTATCAAATACGACACGCCTATACTTTGTGGGGCAAACAAAATGATATAATAATACCGAAACATTATCAGACTTGTGTAAATAGATACTTTCTGACATCTACAAATATACGTGTCACGATGCAAGCATCGGGGAATTAAACCCTAAGAGATTAAAATACCGAACTGGTTGGTCACATCTATTTCATTGGTGGAGTCGGCATCTTTAGCACAAGAAGCCATTACCATTGTAAAAACTAGTGTCAAGTCAAGCTAAAACCTTTGGGCAATCCAATGCGTCTTTTACGCCACGCCTTCGTTAAAAATCAATTTGCTCCTTCAAAAGACCAAATCGATCCGCTCATCCCGGAAGAGGCGAACCCCCCAAATACCAATACCCGATCTAGATATACCAGGCTTGAGTGACTTGAGAGTCTTGTTAACGGAACGGGGCCATCATACTTGCACCATTCTATCATATTAGAACTGAACCAAATTTCATCACTATCAAAACCTGTTTCGGTGTGACCACCAATGACCCAGATCTTGTGTTTGTAATTTGCGGTCGAAAACCTACTGATACCGTTAAATATGGGAGAGGTAGTGGGTACTTGTGACCAATCTTTTCCATTACCGCTCTGCCATATCTCGTTATAAAAAGTGTCGGGACTGGTGGTTTCACCACCGATCAGGTACAGTTTGTCATTGAAAACAATTAGTTCAGCATAAGATCTTGATGCGAAAATATCCTCGGCCATTAATTTCCAGTTGACTCCATCGGTCGAGTACCAAATATCATTTTTGGTAAAGACAACCAGTTTGTTATTGAACACCGTGGCGCTATGCCCTGTAACCCAAAAGGGCAAAGTATCGGTTGCCAATTTCCAATGTAGGCCGTCAATAGTGAACCAAACATCTGACAATTGGGTAGAGGAATTGTTCACGCCCCCAATAAGCCACATTTTACCGTCGAAAACGGTGAGGGAGTGTCCCACTCTTGCATCGAATAGGCCACTGGTCACCAATTCCCAATTGTATCCGTTGGCACTGGACCATACCGCATTGGTCTGGTTCGGGTACGAGGCTCCGTTCTGGTAGCCTCCTACAGACCATAGCTTACCGTTGAACTCGACCATCT
>QILY01000231.1 GCA_003232155.1 Maribacter sp. | reverse complement strand
GTTTTTAGAATTGGTTATTTAATTGCCTCAAAAGAATTTGTAGATGAAGCCTCTAAATTAAGAGGTATTGTAGATAGGCAAGGAGATGCTTTATTAGAATTAACATTTGCTGATTTTATTAAATCTGGTGATTTAGATAGACATATTCGTAAAGTGATGAAAATTTACAAACAACGACGTGATTTGTTTTGTAAACTTTTAAAAGATGAATTAGGTGATTTTTTTCAGTTTGAAACTCCAAAAGGAGGCATGGCAGTTTGGACAAAGTTGCATTCAAATTATTCTTGGTCAACTATTTCTGAAGTTGCAAGAACGTATAAATTAGAAATAGGAGATTGGCAACGCTATGATAGCGCTAAATTAGAGCACAATTATATAAGAATTGGTTTTGCAGCATATAACGAAGAAGAAATTTATGAATTGATAAACAGATTTAAGAAAACAATTGATGAAATGTAACTTCTATGTTGTAATCCAAGTTCAGAATACCTTTTATTGGTAACAGTTCAGCCGTTTTGTATTGGTAGATCTGGGTTTTCAAGAAAAGCCTGTTGAATATTTTGGAGTACGGGCTGTTTATTTTTCTTTAAGGTAGAAATATATCCCCTAATCCTTGCGAAGTATTGCGCATGGGCTATGTGACCTAAAACAACCTGACACTTTCTATTTGACCTTTATTCCCGCTATAAAAGCGGGACAGGCTATCCTCAGATCCCTTTCCGCTTGGTTGTTGTCAAAAGGGACCTAAGGGCTGTTTGATGAATTTGAGAAATAGATATTTATGTTTTTCTAGCGCAAAGACCAATCGTTGCTCATCGGTTTTTTTGAATTTCGTGTCATAATTCTTTATCACGGGTCTGATGGTATTGACGTATCGTTGTGTCAAGTCAAGCATAAAAAGACGCACCAAGTCTTGTTCTTTTTCGTTTTTACTTATCATAAAAAGACTCGCGTAGCTACGGCTATGCTTGCTTTTTATCATTTCGTAAAATTCAAAAAAATAACTGCGACTTATCCGCAGTTTTACACTTGACTTGACACTAGCAGATGTATACAGGTTCACCGCTTTTCATCATGGCATAATGCCGAGAGATTTAAAATATACTCCTGCCAAATGGAAACCCGAAATTTCTACTTGGTCTTTTTCCTGCCACGCGCCAGCTGGCCCGTTCGCTAAAAATGTCCGCAAGACATTTTCTTAACGCTCTGCTCTGCCTTGGTATGAAAAAAAAACCTGCCTTGATTCTCCCGAATTTCCATTTGGCACGAGTATACATCGAATATTTATTGCCCTATTTTGATGTTGAAAAATGTCATGCGATTAAATCAGTTCTTAATGTATCAGACGACCCAAAAGTTAACGATTTCTTACGAAAAAAATTATAATTTGCGTTTTTAATACCCTGTTTTTAGGGATACTATTTTCATTGTTTATGGGCTGTTCTCCCTTTTTATTAAATTTTTATATTTGTATTGTTTAATATGGGGTATGTAATCATCTCCCGTAAAGTGCTGTCTTTGCGAGATGAACTATCCAAAAAGTCAAATGGAATTTGAGGATATGTTTAAAACAGAGCAAGATTGCATTGATTATTTGACATCGATTCGTTGGCCGCAAGGTTTTGAATGCCCTACCTGCGGCTCTGTCCGATCATGGGAGAAGAGCAAAAAGCGTTTTGAGTGTATTGATTGCCATACGGAGACAACAGTTACAGCGGGAACAATATTTCATAAATCAACAAAACCATTACGGGTTTGGTTTCAAGCGATCTGGTGGATCGTGGCCCAGAAAAACGGTGTAAGTGCCAAGGGGTTGATGAAGGTCCTTGGACTTGGCTCCATAAGTTTAGACGGTTAATGGTTTTGGGCGGCCGCTCAAAATTGCAAGGGACCGTTGAAGTGGACGAAGTGCTGCTCGGAGGAAAGAAATCCGGTAAAAGAGGGCGTGGGGCAGAAGGGAAAAGCATAATTGCTGTTGCGGTAGAAATAAAGGGGAGAAAAACAGGGAGGGTCAGGTTAGCTAAAATCCCAGATGCTTCAAGTAACAGTTTGACCGGGTTCATCGAAAGCAATATCAAGAAGCCCTCGACGATCATTACAGATCAATGGCCAAGTTACAATAAACTAGGGGCATGGGGTATATTCATAAAACACAAAAAGCAACGGCAAAGGACGGGGACGAAGAAGTATTGCCCAATGTACATAGAATAGCTTCTTTGCTAAAAAGATGGTTGCCCGGTACGCACCAGAGCTATGTCAACAAGAACAAACTTGGATACTATCTTGATGAATACGTGTTCAGATACAATAGAAGGACATCAACAAGCAGGGGGCTTTTGTTCTTGCGGTTAATTCAACAGGCGGTAAAGACACCTCCCGTGTCATATAAAGAAATCATAAAACAAAATCACGGGTCATGATTACATACCCCATTATAAACTATTTAAAACCATGAAAAAATTAGTAAGCCTTAAAGGAAACACTTTAACTCAAGGCTTAACGGAGCATTTTGGCTACTTACTTCCAGATACCAATTGGAAACCCGTATTAACAACAATTATGGAACAAGTACATTCCGTAGCAATAGTTGACGATACGCTGGAACTTCATTTTTCTAAAAATCGAAAATTAATAGCCACACCAGGCGCCAAAGCAGGCGCATACCAAGCTTGGCCACAATCATTTCAACACATCGTTGAACAACACGAATACCTTGATTTTTCTGATGGTGGTTGGGGTCTCTATCTAGGAGAATCCCATAATTTTGAACCAGACACAACTGTAGGCGAAGCACGTGAATATTACAATAAGAATATTCCGTTACTTGCACCAATTACCAATTATTCAGATTGGCTGGTATATCACCCTGATAAAAAAACAACAACCGGCAAGCCTATTTTATGTGATTACGACCATGAAACCTGTGATTTTGGCAAGCGCATTACGCATAGTGTTGGTGCTACTTTTTTAATGCTTTTATCACAAGTTTTAGAATTAGGGATTAGTTTTCCGTCAGCCCCAAAAATAAAAACGGAAGATAGCACAGCGCATCAAGAGTGGTGGCAAGCACTTTCTCCCGCATGGAAAAATTGGTTGTGTGAAGAATTTGAGTTAGAACATGATGAAATTCCCTCAAAAAAAAACATAGAAAACCTAGAAGAAGTGAGTATTTGGGACGAAAATATTGTTGACCCAGCACCTATATTGCAATTCTCAGCCTTGAAAAAACTACACCTTTCTAATTTAGGTATTACTGATTTTTCCTTTATAGAACAGTTGATAAATTTAGAAGAACTAACCATCAGGAAGGATATTGAAGATCTTAGCCCACTTAAAAATTTAAGTAAACTAAAAGATTTAGGACTTGGAAAAACCAAAATATCAGACCTTAGTCCGCTACAAAACTTAACACAACTACAAGACTTAGAACTCTACAAAACAGCAATAACAAATATAGATGCCTTATCAAATTGTACCCAATTAGTTAACCTCACCCTTTCGGATACTCAGATACAAGATTTATCCGCACTCCCACAATTAGAAAATATATATGAAATATCTATTTCCAGAACAAAAGTAACATCGCTTAAGCCTCTCTGTAAATTTAAAAAGATGAAGAAGCTTCGCATACAGGGAACCCCAATAAATTTAAAAGAAATACTTTCTTTCTTAGATGCTGTCCCAGACTGTTATTTAGTGTGCGATTATTATGAGGACCCTGAATCTGCAAAAACTGCTTTACTTAAACTAGAATCAATTGCTAATTTTGAGCAAGGTTATGCCCTTTTTACTTTTGAAATATTAAACTCATTATTTGTAAAAGATTGGATTTCTAAAACTGAAACATATAATTTACTTGTTGGCTTTGTTCGGTTTTTACCTTTTGCCATTAAGGGTGATCTACAACAAAAACTATTACTGCTGTCTCTAAATATTTTAAAGAGCATACATACTGAACATAAAGAAATTGACACAAAAGAAGTAGAAGAAAAAGTATTAGAATATCTTTTACCTGCCAAATTAAACGATGAAGTAGCATACAGTATCGCATTATATTTTACACAACAAAACAACAAAGAAAATGTAATGCTTTTTTCTAAAAAGGCCGTAAAGTTAGGTATAGAGCCGAGCCGTTTTTTAGCAGATGATAACTTTGCGAAGTATATAGACGCTGCATTTAAAAAAGTAGTATTCACTATTGATTTTCCCGATCCAAAAATTGACCCAAAAGATTGGTGGAATGCACTGAGTAAAGACTGGCAACAAAGTTTTCTCCATGAGGTATATATAGAATCGTTGTTTTTTGACGCATCTTTATTTTCTTCAATAAATATAAAAGAAGCTGTAAATAAAACTATTGCACTCACTGAATTTAGGAATAGAGGTGTAGACTTAAAGAATTTACATCCTCTTAAATACTTAACAAGGCTAAAAAAATTAAGACTTATGAACGGCAGCTACACATCGCTTGAGCCATTAAATGAATTGAACCATTTAGAAGAAGTTGAGTTAACACATAAAAAAAATATTCAGGATTTGTCTCCACTTATAAAGCTAACCAAGTTAAAAAAGATTGATTTTTTCCAATCCGAAATACCCGAAGTAGTAGTAGCAATCTTAAAAAAAGAACGCCCTGAAATTGAGATAATAAACTATTTAAAGCCCTAAAAAATTAGTGGCTTTAAAGGGAGACCTTAGCCTAAGGCTGAAAAAATATCATGAACCATATAAAAAAATTATCCGAAGAATTACATGCTCTTCTTATAGACAAACCAAGTTATAAGCCCAAAGATTTCCAAAGAGCAACAGTATTGTTAGAAGCAGGCGCTAACCCAAATATTCGGGAAAACGAGTATGAGGTGCCAATGGACGAACAGATAACTCGTTGGGATAACCAACAAAGATTTGAGATGGTAAAACTGTTAATTAAATATGGAGCAGACGTAAACCAAAAAATAGATATATATGATTACCCTATAGAACAAGCA
>QILY01000208.1 GCA_003232155.1 Maribacter sp. | reverse complement strand
CTAGAAACAGCCTCTCGTATCCCATTCTCAGAAGCTGCATATGAAATACGAATACAATTGCCATTACCAAAAGCATCGCCGGTAACGGTAGCTACATTGGCATTTTCTAATAAGTACATTGAAAAATCTGAAGCATTGTTGATGGTAGTCCCGTTTAGGGTTTTTCCAAAGTATGCGGTAACATCAGGGAACACATAAAATGCACCTTGCGGTTCATTGCATTTAAATCCGTCAATGCTGTTTAGTAATCCTAGAATTAAAGCCCTACGTTCTTTAAACTCGTCAACCATATATTGAACACGGCTTGGTGATTCTACTAAAGCGGTAATTACGGCACGTTGTGCAATACAATTGGCGCCACTGGTTACTTGACCTTGTAATTTGTTGCAAGCGCGCGCAATGTATGCCGGAGCTCCTATATAACCAACTCTCCAGCCAGTCATGGCAAATGCTTTAGCTACTCCGTTTACAGTAACCGTGCGGTCATACATATCTTCAAATGCTGCCATTGAAGCATGAGCCGTTACACCATAGTTAATATGCTCATATATTTCATCACTAACAATTACAATCTCAGGATGATTTTTTAAAACATCGGCCAAAGCTCTTAATTCATCTTTGCTATAAATAGACCCACTAGGGTTACATGGCGAGCTATACCAAAGCATTTTAGTTTTAGGGGTAATGGCAGCCTCTAATTGCTGAGGTGTCATTTTAAAGTCATTTTCAATTGATGTAGAAACTTCAACAGGAACACCGTCGGCCAGTTTTACAATATCACTATAACTCACCCAGTAAGGGCATGGTAAAATAACTTCATCACCTTTGTTCAAACATACCTGAGCTACATTGTATAAAGCTTGTTTGGCGCCGGTAGAAACAACAATTTGAGGGTACTCATAGTTTAAATTATTGTCTCTTTTAAATTTTGTGATAATAGCATCTTTCAATTCAACATAACCATCAACGGGTGTGTATGAATTATACCCGTCATTTACTGCTTGTATAGCAGCATCTTTAATGTAATCGGGAGTATTGAAATCAGGCTCTCCTAAACTGAGTCCAATAATATCTTTTCCGGCAGCTCTTAGTTCACGGGCTTTGGCAGCCATTTCTAGTGTTGCAGAAGGGGTAACACTATTGATTCTTTCAGATAATTGGTCGCTCATAGAAATGTCTCTTTATTTTCATTCCCGTGAAGACGGGAATCTATAACTTCTGGATCTAATTTCTTAGGGTATTTATATTGGATAAGATGAATATGGACTATAATCCTAATGCGGGTTGTTTACCTAATTCTTTCAAATGTTGAAAGTGTGAGATGATAGCTTTACGAGTGGTTTTGTATTCATTGTAGGGCAGGTTGAACTCCTTGGCCGTATCTTTTACAATTTTTGAAATCTTTGTATAGTGTACGTGGCTTATATTAGGAAAAATATGATGTTCTACCTGATGATTTAATCCACCAGTGAACCAGTTTACAATACGGTTTTTGGTGCCAAAATTCACTGTAGTGAATAACTGATGAACGGCCCAAGTATTTTTCATGGTACCCGTTTGGTCTGGTAATGGGGTATCGGCTTCATCAACAATATGTGCTAATTGAAAAGTAACACTTAAAATCACTCCAGCAACATAATGCATAATAAAGAAGCCTATTAATATCTTCCACCAAGCAATATCAACAAAAATAAGAGGCAGTACGATCCAGATAACAATATAAAGAACTTTAGCGATTACCAAAGTACTCCAGTTCATTGCAGGGCTTGGTAATTTACCATATGAAAGCTTGCGTTTCATATAACGGTACATTTGCTTAAAATCTGTAGTTATAGCCCAATTGAAGGTCAATAATCCGTATAGAAAAACAGAATAGTAATGTTGGAATTTGTGATGTTTTTGCCATTCTACGTGTTTTGAGAAGCGTAGAATACGACCAGCTTCCATATCCTCATCGTGCTCATGAATGTTAGTGTAGGTATGGTGAAGAACATTATGCTGTACTTGCCAATTGTATACATTACCTGCTAAAATGTAAATACTACTGCCCATTAATTTATTTATCCATTTCTTGTTTGAATATGACCCATGATTACCATCATGCATTACGTTCATACCAACGCCAGCCATGCCCACTCCCATCAAGATAGTCAATAATAAATTGGCCCAAGTAGGAAGGTTTAAGGTCAATATTAGAAAGTATGGAGTTAAGAATATGGTAAACATTACAAATGTTTTCAAATGTAAACGCCAGTTTCCTGTTTTTTGAATTTTATTTTCTTTGAAATAATCATTCACTCGCTTATTTAAAGTTTTGAAAAATTGGGCAGAATCTTTTCTAGCGAATTTTATAGTAGTCTTATTGTCCATGCTATGGCAAAATTTATGCAAAGATAACGTAATTGAAATATAGTTAGGGCTTGTTACGAAATAAAGTGTACAGAATTGGCGAAGTTATTTTGTGCAGTGACAAGGCACGACATAGCGCAAGCTATGGGCGAGTTGATGCGTTGGCAGGCCGTAGCTAAAACGAGGCTTTTTAACGAAGCCGGTGTGCAAAAGAACAAGAACAAAATGTATAGGTTATTTCGTAATGCCAATCAAGGGTTGAGATCGGAAATTCATTATCAATAGTTTACATAATGAATATATGACCTTTTCTCAACTCTAAAAATCATAATATATTGATTGTCAATTAAAACTAAAATCCAACTCTTGATTCGTATTAAGTACAGGGTATTAAGTAATAAGTACAAAGTAATAAGTATAGGCTCTAGTTTAAAATGGTGTTGATAGCTGCATCCCATATAGCAAGGGTTTACTGCCATACATGTTTTTATTTCATCATAGAATAACACAAAAAAGAGTTTTTTTAAGTCATAAACCAATTATATCAACACAATATTAAACTACAGCCTAAGTAAATTTATAATGTACTTATTACTTTGTACTTAATACCTGTGAATATACTATTTTTGTTGAAATTTTGATGTGTGATGTCTGTAGAAACTATAATTAATTACTTTTCTGATTTGACTGAAAAACAGCAAAAACAATTTTCTCTTCTTGAAGGTTTATACAAAGATTGGAATCAAAAAATAAATGTGGTTTCACGTAAAGATATTGAAGAATTGTACCTGCGTCATGTTCTACATTCATTGGGTATCGCTAAAATTCAACAATTTAAACCAGGTAGCTCAGTATTAGATGTGGGTACAGGAGGTGGTTTTCCGGGCATACCTTTGGCCATTCTTTTTCCAGAAACTCATTTTACTTTAGTAGATTCTATTGGAAAAAAGATTAAAGTAGTTGAAGAAGTAGTACATGGTTTGGGACTAACTAATGTAACTGCGGTTAATTCTAGGGTAGAAGAAATAAAAAAGCAATTCGATTTTATTGTGAGTAGAGCAGTTGCAGTAATGCCAACGTTTACATATTGGGTGAAAGGAAAAATCAAAAAGGAATCCGTTCACGAAAGACGTAATGGAATATTGTATTTAAAAGGAGGTGATTTATCTGAAGAGCTTGCAAGGTATAAAACAGCTGAAATTTATGATTTACCAGATTATTTTGAAGAAGACTTTTTTGAAACAAAAAAGGTAGTCTACTTACCCCTTAAATATAAAGGTTGATTTATAAGGTCAACATTTGATGGTACCCTTGTCTATATTTTTTTGCGAAGACTCTTAAGTGACTCCAAATATGTATATATTTTAAAATCGATTTTGTTGTGTAATATTGTTTATGTGAACTCATGATTTCTAACTTTAGGAGAATGCAAATTGTTGTTGTATTTAATTTACAATTATTTAACGTTAAATTTACATTAAAATTGTAAAAACACCAAGAAATACTATATAAAATGCTGATAAATTAGGGTTTAAGAATGAAAGCTATAGAAAGACTAAAAATCTACAGTACAAACAAAGTTGTTTCCTTTCCAAATAATTGTCTTGTTCTCTATATTACCAAGTCCAATTGAATTTTCACCTGTATTAAGTACAACACCCTGACAATTTAAAACAGGAACGACCTTGTTAGTCAATGGATTACAATCTTCGTAAACAAAAACGGTTTCCCCTTCGAATTCAGCTTGAACAATGTAGCAATACTTCATAAAA
>QILY01000147.1 GCA_003232155.1 Maribacter sp. | reverse complement strand
ACGTTCGCCTCGCCAACTAGTTGCCATGAAGCTTATCAAGCCTTTGGTTTATTTTTTTGATCTCCTCTTTCAAAGTATGTATCTCATTTGTACCAATAACACTTTGGGCCAATAATCGAAACTCTTCCAACTTAATGTATAGCTCTCGATTCCTATCCAGATAGTCGATCAGCTCTGCCGGATGAAATTTTGCCAACACTTGTTCGAGAATAAATTGTCCTCTTCAAATCAAGGCTAAGAATATTCAGCTTATCAACTAACGGGTAGTTCTTATCAGTGCTGGGATAAAAAACGTTTTCCAATATTTTATTCTTGGATTCCGGAATTGTTTTTCCTTTTTCGTAATTAATTACGGTATTCTTACTAACACCTATGCGCTGGGCAAGCTCAAGCTGTGTCCATCCCTTTAGTTTTCTATTGGCTTTTAGTTCCTCTCCGATCATCAAAACGCATTTAGCATATTTTCTTACAAAAAATTGGTTTTTATTACAAAAAGTGTAATATTGCACCTTGTTGAAAAATTTAAAAGTACAATATTACACTTTTTGTTATACATAGCTGAACAAATATAGAAAAAATGAGCGAACATTTTACAGAGGATGAATTAACCTTAATGAAAGGAAAGTACGCTAGCTTGGCGCGGAAGTATGATGTAACTACAACCTATGTGAAATTAATAGCCGATGGCAAAAGAAAATCAAACTCAAAATTGTCAAAATTGATTTTTAGCGATATACGATCAACCATTGAACTTTTTACACCATTGCCCAAAGAAAAGGCCCAGGGGCTAAAGAATAAGATGGGATATTGATTTGGCAGGTATAAGCTGATAATTGCCACCCCTTGAGAAACAAGTATTAGGATAGAACATTTAAAATAGAGTTTAACAAAGGCTAGATAACCATAGTCGTCACGTATGGAAAATACCAAACAAAATAAAAAGCTGAACATGATCTACAGGTATCAGGTTAAAGATTCTTGTATCACCATATCTATGGACAACCACGGAGGTCTTTTTTGGCATGAGCAAGAAAAAGAATCCTTGCTATTGGAAACAATGCCCTGGAAATTCCAACTCCCCTTCTATTTTAAATTTCTTCATAACGATAACTTAGCTGAACGGTTTAAAAATCTTGGGATAATAGGGGCAATAGATCTTTATATAAAGCTGAAATTTTGTCTAAAAGAGCCTCTTGCGCTATCAGTTTAGTATCTGACCCGATTAATGCGAATCAAGGGTTAAAAAATTAGAGTTATAAAAGCAGCAACTAGCCTTCCATAGGCATGGAGGGTCAGTCCCTTTGTAGACCTCACCTTGCTTTCTTTTTGTATATCAGATTTCTCAATAAGCCAACTGAATAGGGCTTCTATGGGCTGCCTGATTTTGGAGACGCCTCTTGAATATAGGTCATTGCAAGCCCTGTCAAATCTCTTTAAAACATCTGGCATTCCTTTGACAGCCTTTACGGGAGTGAGTAGGCAAAGCGCATGCTTCAAATCAGTCACATACAAATCCTCATTCGAAATGTTAGAAGAGAAGCAGCAGTAACTATTCAGAAAGTAGTTTTTGCGCTCTTCGCTACTTGGGTAGTACGGAATGATATCTAGTTCTTTAAACTCCGTCTTTATCTGTGCAGCAATTTTTTCGAGTTGCTTTTCATCCTTGCTCCAATAAATAACATTTAAGTGTCCACGAATGACCCTTGAACTATCATCAGTATTAATCTGATCTTGAATGTGTTGGATTTTCTTTAGGATAACCTTGTTCTGTGAACCGAAGTTGGAACTCTTGTTCAAATTCATCGATTTTCTTATCCAACAACTTTCGCCACTTTTGCTTATCGTCCAAATAGATAATTTGATTGACCAGTACGGGGAGTTGAATATTTATGATACTAAAGAACTATCCTTATTATATGCCGCAACAATTTCGGACGGACTCAACCATAAACTTGGTTTTAAGATCAGAGAAGTCAAGCAAGCCAATTTTCAAGTTTTAAGAAAAACTTTGGGGTTTTGTCTGGCTATATTGCTGGAACTTGGGTATTTGTCCAATACCGATGAATCGGAGTATCTAAATAACAAAGAGAAGAGAAAAGCTTTGGCTTTAGTAATTCTAATGGCAATTTAATGAACTATTTTACAAAGTTACTAGTAGTGTTAGAACTATTGTTTTGGCAATGCACAGGGAAGTGTCCAATCTTATGGGGTGTTGTAAATCTTGAAATTTAAAAAATCATATGTAGCCAAAACCATTCTTTTTATAGTGCATTTGGCTAGATATAAAACAAAAATGAGATTATTAATAGGACGGAAACCAGAAAAGGAAATCTTAAGAGCAGCTCTAAAAACCAATCGCCCAGAACTTATAGTAATCTATGGAAGGAGACGAATCGGAAAAACTTTTTTGATAGATAGTGTTTATGAAAACCATATTCAATTTGAATTTTCCGGCATACACGGAGCTTCATTAAAAGAACAGTTGGCAAATTTTCATCTAACCCTTTCTTATAAGATACCTCAATTTAAAGAACCGAAAAGTTGGATAGAGGCTTTTCATCAATTGGCCAAGTTCTTCGATACGTTAAAATCAAAAAAGAAAAAGGTATTATTTATCGATGAATTTCCCTGGCTGGATGGTCGAAGATCAAATTTTCTTCCTGCATTTGATAATTTCTGGAATAATTACGTGGCTAAACGAGAAGACATGATTGTGGTCGTTTGTGGTTCGGCTGCTTCTTATATGATTCAGAATATCGTAAAAAACAAAGGCGGCCTGCATAACCGATTGACGGAAAGAATACAGCTATCCCCCTTTAATCTTGTTGAGACGGAACAACTCCTAAAACTGAATAAGGTGAAATTCTCCCATTATAACTTATTACAAATCTATATGGCCATGGGCGGTATACCTCATTATTTGGAAAAAATAGTGCCAGGGGAAAGTGTTCCACAGGCCCTTGATCGATTGTGCTTTGAAAAGAATAGCTTTTTAAGGACAGAATTCGATAATGTGTTCGCTTCCTTGTTCGACCAATATGAAAACCATGAAATGGTCGTAAGGACATTGGCGAACGTCCGAAAGGGGCTTACAAGAAATGAACTGCTCTCAAAAAGTAAACTGAGCTCAGGGGGGACCCTTTCCAAAACTTTGATGGAATTGGAGCAGTCGGGGTTCATAGAAAATTATTTACCCTATCAGGGCATCAAGGATTCCATTTATCGGTTAAGCGATGAGTATTCCATGTTCTACCTAAAGTACATTGAGAAAACAAGACCTTCAAGCACAAGTGTCTGGATGAAGATGCAGGGCAAACAGTCGTATAAAATATGGTCCGGTTATAGTTTTGAAACCATTTGCATGAAGCATATAGAGCAAATCAAGGAAGGCCTGAGAATAGCAGGGGTCTATTCGACCTACGGAAGTTGGATCGAGAAAAACACCCCTAACGCTGCCCAGATAGACCTGTTGATTGACAGGGATGACAATGTGATCAATCTATGTGAAATGAAGTTCTATAACACAGAATATTCCTTGGATAAAAAGTATGCCAACGAAATAGCCAAGAAAGTGAACGCCTTTTCCAATAGTACGAAGACCAAGAAAAGTATCTTTGTTACTTTTATTACCACTTATGGTCTGGTTCCCAATCAATACAGCAACCAGTATGTGCAAAACGAACTAACTATGGATTGCCTCTTCATCGATATATAAGTAGCCAAAACTTCCTACAGTTTATGAATTTGGCTACTTATACCAATTTAATATCAAAAGTGCCGAAATAAATTCTAAATGTTTTTTTGTTATACAATCTTTAAAATTCAAGTATAGTCTAGGTTAAAGTTTAATTTTTAAGAGAAGTAGAACGGGAAAAATATAACGAATTTATCGGTAGTTTTGGTGTTAAATTGGTATTATAGGTGTATTTTAAGCTCTGCCTCTTAATGCTAACTTCGATTGTCCAGAACCTAGCTCCATCCAAAGAAGTGGATGTTCACTGCGGCATCCATTTCGTTTTGCATAGAAGCATAGGTGTTCCATTTGAGAATGGTAAGTGATTATACTGCTTTTCTGTTTATACCGCTATTACTGATCTGGTCGAACTGGTATTCAACAGATTTTTCAAGAAGTGTATAAAACGCTTCATCTTCCAAGCAAATCACTTGTGTACAGTCAATTTTTAAACTTAAAATTCGGTTTTTTTATGATTTTTAAAAGGGCGAAGAAAAGTGCAAATTAAGTGAAAACAAAAAAGCTTCACAAGTTGAAAACTCAGTGAAGCCCTGTATTTATTGGTGGAGAATACCGGAGTCGAACCGGTGACCTCTTGCCTGCCAG
>QILY01000180.1 GCA_003232155.1 Maribacter sp. | reverse complement strand
TTGGCGTTTATAAAAGAAAAAACAAACCCAAAATATTTATATTTAACTAAGCAATAAACCGAAACAATGAGTGCTTATTTATTGCCCTACGTTTCTTTATACTAAACGATAAGCAAGGTGATATCGAATCTATTGATCTGACCCAAAATCTATTGCCGCCCTACCCGTCATTTAACCGTTGACACGACACAAGCCCTAATCTAGAGTAACATTGATTTTGCCTTTTTAACTCCTTCTACCAAAACATCAACTTCTTCTTTGGTGTTATAGAAACTAAAACTTGCTCTAACGGTACCGGGGATTTTAAAAAAGTCCATAATAGGTTGTGCGCAATGATGACCTGTACGAACGGCTATACCTAACTTGTCTAAAATACTACCCATATCATAAGGGTGTACACCTTCAATATTAAAAGAAATGACCGATGTCTTATTTTTTGCAGTACCGTAGATCCGTAGTCCTTCTATCTCCAATAGTTTTTTGGTAGCATATTCCAAAAGTTCGTGTTCATATACCTCAATTGCATCAAAACCTATGGTATTCATATAATCTAAAGCAGCGCCAAAGGCTATTCCGCCACAGATATTGGGTGTGCCTGCTTCAAATTTATGTGGTAAATCTGCATAAGTGGTTTTTTTAAAAGTTACCTCAGCTATCATTTCACCACCACCTTGATAGGGGGGTAATTTATTGAGCCACTCTTCTTTTCCGTATAACATTCCAACACCTGTAGGACCACATACTTTATGGGCAGAAATCGCATAAAAATCTACATCTAATTTTTGTACATCAGCCGCTAAATGAGGAGCAGCTTGGGCGCCATCAATCAAAACCGCTGCACCCACACCATGGGCTTTTATTATGATTTCCTCAATAGGGTTTATAGTTCCTAATGCGTTTGAAATATGGTTGCAGAATACTAATTTGGTTTTATCAGAAAGTAATTCATCATAAACGTTCATCAACAGTTCGCCCTCTTCATTCATCGGAATGACCTTCAAAACAGCTCCTGTTTTTTCACACAACATTTGCCAAGGCACAATATTGGAATGGTGTTCTAAAGCAGAAACTATAATCTCATCTCCTTTTTTTAAAATAGATGAAAAGCCATTGGCAACAATATTAATACTATGGGTAGTGCCTGAAGTAAGAATTATTTCATGTGCTTTGGCAGCATTAAAATGCTTTTGAATTTTAATACGGGCTTGCTCATATTTATCCGTTGCCTCTTGTGAAAGAGCATGCACCCCTCTATGGATATTAGCGTTGTAATTTTGGTAGTAGTCCACAATAGCATCTATCACCTGCTTCGGTGTTTGCGATGTGGCGGCATTATCAAGATAAACCAAAGGTTTTCCATTGACCTCTCGGTCAAGAATTGGGAAATCTTTTCGGATTTTTTGTACATCAATCATAGCAAGTCAATTGATGTACAAAGATACCTACTTATGCTTGAAATTCTTAATCAAACCTCACGTATATTGAATCTTAAAAATCTGATTTAATTTTAAAAGAAAAGATAATTCGCCGAAACCTGAATCGCAACGTTATAATTTTGAAGTGTGCCGTTTAGTCCGTTCAAGCGATTACGCAAGCCAATATAGAATCGAGGTTCGATAGATAGTGTATCGGTAAGGTTCAGGGCTAGACCAGCGACTACACCGTAGTCAAGCTGAAAATTTCCGGAGATGCTTGTACGATTATTGGGGATGGTTTCATCTCGTTGATCCAAATTTTTGATTTTGGAAACTTGGTTCAAAAGAAACCCGAATTGTGGGCCGAATTCCACATCTAAACGGTCATTCAAAGCAAACTTGCCGAGAACAGGGATTGTCAAATAATTCAATTGTACATTGGTTCTAAAATCACTTTCATCAAAAGTGACTCCGCTGTTCTCCAATGCCTGCAAGTCTGAGCTGAATTGAAATCCTTGCGAAGAATACAACAACTCGGTTTGCAAAGCAAATTTATACGTAAACTCCAATTCAAGAAAAACTCCGGCATGACCTGAAAAACGAAATTTTATTCCTTCCGTCAAATCACCTACTATTGAGGAATAGTTTAGTCCGGCCTTTGCGCCAAAACGGGCATCTTGACCGATCACTTCCAAGGTGTTTATAAAACAGAGAAGCGAAAGCATCAAGGTCATTTTTGACCAATCTTTTATAGAGGGAATAATGTTATAGATCAAACCCAAGGTTGACCCCCAATTTTTTAGCAATTAACTTATTGATTCTCGCTTTTAATTCTGGAATGCGAACACTCTCTAAAACATTATTGGCAAAGGCGTACATCAAAAGAGCTCGTGCTTCTTTTTCTGGAATACCTCTAGATTGTAGATAGAACATGGCTTCTTCATCTAATTGACCAATGGTACAACCGTGCGAACATTTTACGTCGTCGGCAAAAATCTCTAACTGAGGTTTGGTATTAATGGTTGCCTTATCACTGATCAGAATATTGTTGTTCTGCTGAAAGGCGTTCGTTTTCTGGGCGATTTTATCTACGATAATCTTACCGTTGAAAACACCTGTTGAATTTTCGCCATAAATGCCTTTATAATCTTGGTGACTCTCACAATTTGGTTCTATATGATGCACCAAAGTATGGTGATCTACATGTTGCTTTTCACCTAAAATGGTAACTCCCTTCATAGTAGAGTCCATATACTCTCCATTTTGGTGAAAATTCAAATTATTTCGCGTCAGCTTTCCACCAAAAGAAAACGTATGTACGTATACAAAACTTCTGTCTTTTTGGTTGATATAGGTATTGTCAATTAAAGAAGCCGTTGCTGCATCATTCTGTACTTTATAATAATCAATTATAGCACTTTTTGCTGCAAATATCTCAGTAACAGAATTGGTCAATACTTCATTAGAAGTTAAACTCTGATGACGTTCAATAACTTGTAATTCAGCATTTTCTTCGACAACAATTAAATTACGGGGTTGCAACATCAAAGAAGCCTCATTACCTGTAGCAAAATGTATAATTTCAACAGGTTTTTTAGGCATTTTATTTTTTGGGATATAGATATAGGCCCCTTCTTTACTAAAAGCAGTGTTCAATGTAGTCAAAGACTCATCTTTTGAGGCTACTTTATTAAAGTATACATCAATAATCTGCTTATACATGGGCTTTGTCAAAGCAGAACTCATTAAACAGATATCTACCCCATCATGCGTAGTTTCAGACAAATGAGAACTAAAAACACCATCGACAAAAACAATCTTATAGGTGTCAATATCATGTATAAAATACTTCTTGACATCTTTATAGTCCAATGTATTTTCCCCTTTTGGAAAAATACTGAAATCTATTTTTTGTATTCCTTTTAAGGAAGTATACTTCCAAGTTTCATCCTTTTTTGTGGGGAAGCCTTTTGCTTCGAAATTTTTAAAGGCCTCTGAGCGAATTTCATGCACCGGATGGTCTAAATCCACATTATTCTCAAAAGCCATAAAAGAAGAAACTAACTTATCTTTTAAATCCATAATAATCTCAATGTCATTCCCTTGAAGAAGGGAATCTTTTCAATTCAACCTATATACTACTTCAACAGGTTCCCGCCCCTAGCTGCCGACAGACAGGTTTTGCAGGAATGAAAAAAAACTCGGCTAAACTACAGCCTCTTTTTTAATCCAATCATACCCTTTTGCTTCTAGCTCCAAGGCCAATTCTTTACCTCCTGATTTTACAATTTTTCCGTTATGTAAAACGTGTACAAAATCAGGTACAATATATTCTAGAAGACGTTGGTAATGCGTTATTATGATTACGGCGTTGTCTTTGCTTTTTAATTTATTGACCCCGTTAGCAACAATACGGAGAGCATCAATATCTAAGCCAGAATCGGTTTCATCCAAAATAGCCAATTTTGGTTCTAGCATTGCCATTTGAAAAATTTCATTTCGTTTCTTCTCACCTCCAGAAAAGCCCTCGTTTAAAGAACGGGATAAAAACTTACGGTCAATCTCTAACATTTCCGCCTTCTCACGAATAAGCTTCAACATCTGATTTGCAGGCATATCTTCAAGACCTTTTGCTTTGCGAGACTCGTTAATTGCCGTCTTCATAAAGTTGGTCACTGAAACACCTGGAATCTCTATAGGATATTGAAATGATAAAAATAC
>QILY01000033.1 GCA_003232155.1 Maribacter sp. | reverse complement strand
TCCAATGCGTCTTTTGCGCCATGCCTTCGTTAAAAAATAATTCCGTAGCTACGGCTATGCAATGATTTTTTGCCTTGGCCTAGCACAAAATACACGATTGCCTTACCCAACATTTCAGCTTTGACTTAACACTAGGTACTATGTGTTTTTATTGCCATAACTTCAGTAGAAGTGCTTTTGCTGTAATATCAATAGTGCGGTTCAAGAAAGGACTTTGGAAAAGGTAGAGGTATAATCGAATTTCGTAACTTTAACTTTCTATAAAATTTCATGATATGAAACCTAATAAAAAAGGTCTAAACACAATCTGTACGCATGTTGGTGAATTAGAGGATAAACAATTTAAAGGTGCTATTTCTCCTTTGTACATGAGTACTTCATATGCGTATGAAGATGTTGATATAAAACGTTATCCCAGATATTTCAATACACCCAATCAAGAAGCTTTATGTAAAAAAATAGCAGCTTTGGAACATACAGAGGCCGCTTTAATATTTGGTAGTGGTATGGCTGCTATAACCACTTCATTAATGGCTTTTTTGCAAGCTGGGGATCATATTGTATTGCAACGTACTATATATGGGGGCACCTATAATTTGGTTAATGAGGAATTTGACAAGTTTGGCATATCCTATTCCTTTACCGACGGGTTTCAACCTGATGATTTTGAAACAAAAATTCAAGAAAATACTAAGGTCATATTTATTGAGACACCTTCAAACCCTTTACTGACCATTACAGATTTAAAAGCTATTGGTAAAATTTCAAAAAGACATGGCATAGTTTCCATGATCGACAATACTTTTGCCAGCCCTGTTAACCAAAACCCTATTGATTTTGGTATAGATGTAATTATACATAGTGCCACTAAATATATGGGTGGTCATTCAGATATATGTGCAGGTGCAGTAGCATCTACCCAAGAGCATATAGAACGTATTTATCAGTTGGCCAAAAACTTTGGAGGTAGTTTAAGCGACTATACAATATGGCTTCTCGAACGTAGTATAAAAACTATGGGGATTCGTGTAAAAGCTCAGAATGAAAATGCGCAACGAATGGCAGAATACCTGTATGAACATAAAGATATTAGTCAGGTATATTACCCAGGGTTACAAAGCCATCCTAATTATGAATTGGGCAAATCACAAATGAAAGGTTTTGGGGGCATGTTGTCTTTTGAACTTAGTGATGGCTTTAATGCTTCTGAATTTCAAAAATCTTTAGAGCTTATAAAATCATCAATGAGTTTAGCAGGAGTAGAGAGTACGGTTATTTCACCAACTTTAACCTCTCATGCGCTTTTGAGTACTGAAGAACGAAAAGAACAAGGTATAAAAGACGGGTTAATTCGATTTTCAGTAGGTATTGAAGAGCCTGAAGATTTGATTGCAGATATTGAACAAGCCCTTGAAAAAGTAAGGTATAGTAGGGTAGTTGCGACTCATTAGTGAATTTATATCCCTTGAAATAATTCATTTTAATAATAGTAATATGAAGTTAGATATACTTGCTTTTGGTGCACACCCAGATGATGTTGAATTAGGAGCAGGAGCTACAATTGCAAAAGAAATAGCTAACGGTAAAAAAGTAGGTATTGTAGATCTGACCCGAGGAGAATTAGGAACTAGAGGCTCTGCTGAGATTAGAGATCAAGAAGCAGCAGCAGCAGCAGATATATTACAAATTTCAGTCCGTGAAAACCTTGGTTTTGCCGATGGCTTTTTTGTGAACGATAAAAACCACCAATCGGAAATTATCAAAATAATCAGAAAATACCGACCTGAAATTGTAATATGTAATGCTATTAAAGATCGTCATATAGATCATGAAAAAGGCAGTAAATTAGTAAGTGATTCCTGTTTTTTAAGTGGATTGATAAAATTTGAGACCCAACTTGAAGGAACAGAAAAAGTACAAGAGGCTTGGCGACCTAAAGTAGTGTATCATTATATTCAATGGAAAAATATAGAACCTGATTTTATAGTTGACGTTTCTGGTTTTATTGACAAAAAAACCGAGGCTATTCTTGCTTATAGCTCTCAATTTTACGACCCAAAAAGTAATGAGATCGAAACACCTATCAGCAGTAAAAATTTTATTGACAGTGTAAATTACAGAGCAAGGGATTTAGGAAGATATATTGGCGTTGAATATGCTGAAGGCTTCACAGTAGAACGTTATGTGGCAGTTGATAGCTTAGATAATTTAATCTAACAGGCTTTTTCGTATTTCTTACCTGCCTTAGGAACGGTAAAATAAAAACATGCTCCTTTATTAGGCGTACTTTTAAGCCAAATACTCCCTTTATTATTTTCGACCATTTCTTTGCAGAGCATGAGTCCTAACCCAGTACCCTTTTCATTATTTGTACCATAGGTACTTATATTGCAATCTTTAGCAAATATCTTGTTTTGGATTTCTATATCCATTCCAATTCCTGTATCCTCTACGTAAAATTCCCAATTATGATTGTTTTCTATAGCACCAATGGTAACAATTCCGTTTTTAGGAGTAAATTTAAGGGCATTACTGATTAAGTTACGTACAACAATATCGATTTGGTCGCTATCGGACCAAACGGCTGTATTATCAGCTATTTGACTTACTAATTTTATAGATTTATTATTGGCAATTTCAGATAAAAGGTTAATATTTTCTGTGACTATATTTTCCATACATACAATTGAAGGCCTGTTTACGGATCCTTTCATTTGCGTCTGCCCCCATGAAAGTAGATTGTTAAGAGTGAAAGCAATATGATTAATGTCAGCGCTAAGTTTTGGAACAAATGCCAAAAACTCTTTTTGACTTATCTCTCCTTTTTTATACAATTCTAAAATACCTTGAAAAGCTCCGATCGGTGCCCTAAGGTCGTGGCCGATTATAGAGAATAATTTATCTTTTGTTTTATTAATACCAATTAACTGCTTTTCATTTTTTTCAAGTGCTACTTTTTTTGATTTTAGTTCTTTATTCAGTCTTTTTTGAATGTGTTCACTTCTGATGACTAAAATAGTAAGGATTGCTAATATTAAGACAATGCTTAAGGCAGCATATATGTAATTTTTTTGCTTGGTCAATGCTTTTTCATTAACACTGATGATATCTTTTTTTTGCTTATCATAGTCTAATTTGGTCTTTAGCATGACCAGGTTTTTTTTACTTGCATTTTGTGATATAGTATCAGATAGTTTTTGAAAAATTTCATGGTACATAAGAGCATTGGAGTAGTCATTTCTAACCTTATTGATTCTATAAAGAATTTCAGCTGCTTCTTTTATACCATCATTATCTTTTAGTTTGTTCGAAATTTCGAAAGCCTTTTTAGCATATATTTCAGAGAGGCTGTCTTTTTTCATATCTAAATGAGCTTTTGCCTTACCTGTTAACATCCATATTTCCTCACTTTCATCATCAACACTTTTATCATGCAGCATTTGACTTTGATTATACCAAAATAATGCCCATTCATTTTTTTTCTGCTTTAGATAAATTCCACCTTTTATTCGAAATGAATAGGCAAGCCAATCCATAAGTTTTTCTCTCTCGAAAACTGCGATACTATTATTTATACGGTACATACTATATTCAATGGTACCTGATTCAAGGTATAATGCGGCCAAGTTACTTTCAGTACATGCTGAATTTATATCATCTTTAATGATGTCATTCATTTTTTTTGCTTTTTTCAAATAAACCAGCGCCTCATCATAATTTTTTTGGCCAAAGTATAGTAACCCAATATTTTCATTTAAAAAGGAGATTGCTTTTTTATTCTTAATCTCTTTTGCGATATCTATACCCTTTAAATATTCACGTAATGCCATTGCATAGTTTCCTTGATAACTATACTCATTAGCTATGAGATTGTGTAGTCCGACCATAGTTTTCAAATCATTAATTTTTTTAGCTTTTTTATAAGCTTTTCCAAAATGAAAAATTGATTTTACACGATTGCCTTTAGTAGAATAATAGTTGCCTATATGAGAAAGAGACAAAACTTCTCCTAATTTATAATCTATAGCTAAACTATGGTTTAATGCCTGTTGTGAAGTTAACAATAGGCTGTCATTGTTATAAAAACGAAGCGTATTTGCGAAATCTAAAAGTCTGTTTATATATAATGTATCTTTTGGAGTGAAATTATCGCGCAATCGCATATTAATAATTTCTGT
>QILY01000258.1 GCA_003232155.1 Maribacter sp. | reverse complement strand
AACTGTATTTTAAAAGGGAATGATGTTTTTGAAACTGCAATTGCGGTCGCTCCGGTGACCTCATGGCGTTTTTATGATACTATTTACACAGAACGTTATATGCAGACACCTCAGGAAAATGCAAGCGGATATGATGAAAACTCTCCGTTGAATTACCCAGAAAGACTTAAAGGCGATTACTTATTGGTTCATGGTTCTGGTGATGACAATGTGCACAATCAAAACTCTATGCGAATGGCAGAGGCTTTGATACAGGCTAATAAACAGTTTGATTGGGCTATTTACCCAGATAGAAATCATGGAATTTATGGGGGAAACACCAGAATTCATCTGTACAACAAAATGACCAACTTTATCCATGAAAATTTACGGGACAGAAAGGTTGAGGTAAAACCAATTATGGACTTAAATAAAGTGAAGGGATAATCCATGCCTGACCAAAATATGGTTGTTCACCCAATTGACCAACTTCATTAAAGAGAATATATAACTAAACCGATAGCATATTATGACCGAGGTAACCAATACAGATAACCAAAAACAAATTTTAGGACATCCTCAAGGGTTGTTCTATTTATTCTTTGCGGAGCTATGGGAGCGTTTTAGTTTTTATGGAATGCGAGCGCTTCTTACACTTTACATGGTAAATGTAATTTTTGAGGCATTGGTAGAACGCGATTTCGCAACGGCAGCAGTATATGCATCATACGGCTCTTTAGTATATGCATCTACAGTTATAGGAGGTAAGATTTCGGATCAGATATTGGGTATGCGGAACTCTATTTTTTTAGGAGGCATATTAATGGCAGTTGGGCATTTTGTTTTAGCTATAGAAAACAATATGGCGTTCTTTCTTGCACTTTCCTTAATCATTGTTGGTAATGGGTTTTTTAAACCTAATATTTCAACTTTTGTGGGTACATTATATGAAAAAGGAGACCCTAAAAAAGATTCAGGATTCACCATATTCTATATGGGAATCAATATTGGTGGTTGGATAGCTCCTCTTTTATGTGGCTGGTTGGCGGCTAAATATGGATGGCATTACGGTTTTGGTTTAGCAGGAATAGGAATGTTGATCGGGCTGATTGTCTTCTGGAGCGGAATCAAAAAGAATGTTTTTGGAGACAGAGGGCTTCCACCTAATGAGGAGGTTATGGGTAAAAAGATTCTTGGGGCAAAACAAGGCATTATGATTCCTGTACTGGCAATTCTTTCTGCCCCATTGATTGCATTTTTATTATCCTCATATAAAGAAGTCGCAACAGCAGGTCTTCTTGGAGGTCAGAATATTGTAAATGTTATCTTCAAATTTATCGGTATTGCTGTTTTGGCATACTTGGCATATATAATGTATAAAGCAACTCTTGATGAACGTAAAAAGCTTTTTGTAGCGGTATTAATAACATTTTTCATGACCATATTTTGGGGCTTTCATGAACTTTCGGGTAGTGTGATTACGCTTTTTGCTGCCAGAAATATCGATTTAGATGGTATAATGACTGCCGCACAGACCAATTCATTAAACTCGATGTTCATCATTATATTAGCGATTCCTATTTCTATGATGTGGACTTGGTTGAGCAAGAAAAATTCAAATCCGCGTACACCTTATAAATTTGGTTTAGGGCTTCTTTTCGCAGGTGTTAGTTTTTATGTATTAGCTATTAGTGGAGGTAGTGCCAATGAAAATGGATTGGTTCCTTTTGCTTATTTATTACTGATGTATTTATTGCTTTCTGTTGGCGAACTTTTTATGTCTCCTGTTGGTCTATCTAAGATTACTGATTTATCACCTAAAAGAATTGTAGCTTTTATGATGGGGGTTTGGTTTTTGTCATCAGCGTTTGCTTTTCAAGTAGTAGGCTTTATAGGTAAACAATTAGCTATTGAAAGTACCGATAAAAATGTTGGTGGTTTTGATACTTTAGAAGTATATACCGGGGGTTTTGATTTGATTGCAAAATATGCTATTGGAGCGGGTATTATAGTGCTTGTAGCATCTCCTTTAATTAAAAAATTGATGGGGAAAATTCATTAAAACCCTTAATTTTTATATTTCCTTTAGAGGGTCGGAACTATTTTTTTGTGGTTTCGGTAGAGGCCAGATAATAAGCTCCCTTTTCACCGGTATAGTGAAAAGGGAGTTTTCTTTTGTGGCAGGTTTCTTTCCATCTTTTAATATATGTTTTATAGTTACTGCCGTCTGCAATAATATATTTGGGTCGGAGCGAATCAATAAGTCGCTCTAAATTTATTTTTGGGGATTGGGTCAATAAAAGATAATCAGGTTGTGCTATAGCAGATGTATAAACACCGAGGCTATCAATAATAATTAAATTTTTATCTTCAAAAGTATAGCTGCTCTGTAAAGTTAAATGAGCTACAGAATCTATACGTTCAGCAATTGAGTAATTAGTTATTAATCTTTTAGGGGTATTTTTATTAATGGAAAATGTATAAAGAAGATTTCCTTTTTGCTGCAGTAAAATCGAATTTTTAGTTTGGTGCGCAACAAATAATTGTTCCTTTTTTCGTGACTCGTAAGCTGAATAAAACGTCCAAATTTGAAATCCTATCACACAACATAAAAAAACCATTGCTCTTTTATAGGTTGATTTGGTGAATACTAGTATTAGACTGATCAGAACTCCATAAGCTGCAAAAAGTTGAATGTTGTTAAACGAAATATTTTGAAAAAGAAATGCCTCTTGTTGTGCTACCCAAGCTATGGTTTGGTTCATAAGGCGAATCAAAGTATCGTATATATTCACTAAAAAATCAGGTAATATATTTAGCAATGCCGATAGTATAACTAAAATACCCATACCTAAAATCAACCCTAAAAAAGGAACAATTAAAAGATTTGACACAAAGAAAAGCCCCGGAAATTGATGAAAGTAAAATAGGCTTATAGGTAATACCCCTACTTGAGCTGCAATGCTGACCGAGAACAATTGCCATATTTTTCTAACGAGTATATTTTTAGGAAACCAAAAACGTTGTAACAACGGATAAATCCAAACAATAGCAAAAACTGCAGCATAGCTCATCTGAAACCCCACATGAAAAATCAACATAGGATTGAACAGTAACAATATGGCAAACATTGAAAGGGCTAGAATGTTAAACGTATTACTGGGCCTATTCAAGTACAAAGCATAAGCTATAAAAGAAAACATGGTTACAGCTCTAATTACGGATGCTGATAAACCAGCAATAAGTGCAAAACCCCAAAGCAAAATAACTATAATAATGAGTTTCAAGGTTTTTCCTCTAGGTAATCTTTCTAAAGGTTGTAGCAAAAACTGCAATAACAATAATAAAACACCAATATGTAAACCAGAAACTGCCAAAATATGAACCGCACCTGCATTTTTATAATTGTTGTAGGTGGTTTCTGAAATGTCATTACGCTGCCCCAATAACAAAGCTTGGATAATTCCTAGTTCATCGGTACCGAATTTAGCTTGTTTCAGTTTTGAACTTATTTTGTTTCTAATGGATGCTGCGACTCCGTATACCGTTGAAGCAGTATTTTTAAGAGCAAAGTGATTGCTTGGTTTTAGCCGTATTTGATGATATATGCCCAAGTCGCTTAAATAATCTTTATAATTGAATTGATACGGATTTAAAGGATGTTTTATATCATCAAGTTTCGCATATATAATTAGCTCATCATCTACTATATGTTGTTGCCCGGTAGAATCTATCGAAAGGTTCAGTATCACTCTGCCAGAAATCTTTTTATGGTTTCTATTTTTTATAATACCAATATATCTTTCTGAAAAAGTAGTTGGTTTTAAAACTTCTTGAATCTTTATATGCCAGGTATGTGTTTCTTTAAAATCTTGACGCGAATAATGGTCCGACCTATTTTTAGGCTGCCAGAGTGTAATGGATAAAATACCCATACAAATTGTAGCCAACATTGTTATTGTCCCAAAAGAAATAGCATCAGTACGTTGTTGTTTGTATAGCAGAATACCAAGAACAAGTATAAAAAGAATTATGATCGTTAGGGTTAGATGAATGTCTATGCTAAAGTAATGGCCTAATAAAATGCCCAACACTAAGAACAATGTCAGTTTTATAGGAATAAATTTCAATAGTTGCATTCATATAATTTTCCCTCTAATATAATCAAGAAAAAGATATTATAACCTGAGTTCGATTAATAGT
>QILY01000282.1 GCA_003232155.1 Maribacter sp. | reverse complement strand
GTAAATTGATAGAAAAGGTTAATAACGTTAAAAGGATTAACGATTTTGTTTTGCTTACAATAAATCCATTTATTTTATTTTGGTTGCCGAATATTGGGGTTTCTGCACGGGGCAGACTATGGTTCTTTGTTGAGGGGCTCATGTTTTTTGTAGTTATTAACTTTGTTATTGGCAACTCCTAAACTAGTGTTAAGGTTAGCTAGTTGGTTCTTTTTAAATTATAATTTCACTGTTTTTTATAGGGCTGAATTTTTCATTAGTATTATGTTCTGACGTACGGCTGAACTAATTTCTGTTTTCTTTAGTTTCTATATAGATTGCCTCACAAATGCATAGTATACAGACTCCTTTAGGCGTTAATAAGTTCGTTCAAAGTGCTTGTGGGCTACTTTTTAACGTTAATATTAATTATACAGTATAGAAATTGTAATATTTTCGATATACCGCACTTAGAATTTACGGTGATATCGACAAATAAGACGTTTACAGGCGGATTTTTTCGATGAAATACGCAATTTCAACACAATATTTTGGTTATGAAAAGTCAAAATACCAACCTGCCTGCCGGCAAAGGCAGGTAGAATTGGAAAGCACAAAGGAACTGTAGCTCAATTTTAGCCTGTCCCGATTTTTAGTCGGGAAGCTGAACAAATTTCGAGCCTGCCTGCCGGCAAAGGCAGGCATTTTCAATTATAACTGACCATCCCCCAAAAAACAGGACAGTAAAATAAATTCAAGTAATGAAATTGGTAATACTGCCATGAACAAAGCTATGGAATATGATGGCTTATCCACTTACCTTTATGAGGTTGCTATCACAACAGAACACCTGAAAGCAAAAACCTTTGAAAACACCAATTGGAATAAAAGTTTAAACGAGTTCATTATGTAAAAACCAACCAACCGGCTAAAGCAGTTCACTACATAGAAAAGGCCATTTAAAATACTTCTAATGATTTGGAACGAGAATACTTGATTAAGAACTGGTTTAAACTTTCTCTTTTACCTGCAAATACCACATTTTGCATCCATAATTTTGTCATTTTTGACTACCGTAGCTCTGCTATGCTGCTAAAAAATGACTTCATCTGGGCACAAAAGCCGATATTTTCGGTTCCAAACAAAAAGGTTAAACCAGTTCTAAGAGAAAATCTGAATTGAATATTACCTAAAAAGATTATTTTGTAACAAATTAGTTGAATGTAAGACTAACCCTAAGAGCAAAATAACCAACCCATATGTTCAAACACTTTCTTTCCCTTCAATGGAAATCGTTTTTTAGGTCTTCGAACCTTGGAAAAGGGCTAGCATTGAAAATCATCATGATTTTCTTCGGTATTTATATGCTGTTTTCTTTGGCAGGACTTGGCGCTGGCCTCTATTTCATTCTTGAGGAATTCTATCCTGATATAGAACCAATGCTAAAAGTAAGTGAGTTTTTCATTTATTGGATTCTCATGGAGTTATTCTTTCGCTATTTTATGCAAAAACTACCTGTACTAGATGTAAAGCCTTTACTTCTAATGCCTATAAAGAAAAGCACCATTACCCATTATATATTAGGAAAGTCAGGGCTTTCGTTCTATAACATTTTATCACTATTCTTATTTGTACCCTTTGCAATTGTATTACTTATCAAAGGATATACGCCACTCAATGTTTTAACCTGGTTGGCTTCAATAATAGGTATAGTTTTGACTATTAACTATATAAACTTTATCATTAATAAGAGCGATAAAGTATTGGTTGTATTAGGGCTTTTATTGGTAAGCCTATATGGTCTTGAGTATTTTGATGTTTTTCCTGTAAAAGAATATGCGGGCAAAGTATTTTACGCAATGTACCAGAATCCTATATTTGCCACTATTCCTATAATTTTGGCCATAGTGACCTATTATATCAACTATAATTTTTTACGCCAACGCATTTTCTTAGATTCCTCTTTGAAAAAGAAAACCAAAGCCGCAGAAACCTCTGATTTGGCTTGGACAAAGAAATTTGGTGGTATTGCTCCTTTTCTTCAATTAGATTTAAAATTAATATGGCGAAATAAACGTACTAAAACACAAGTATTTATATCGTTGGCCATGGTTTTCTACGGACTTATTTTTTATGGAACGGATACCTACGGCACTACTTCTTCAATGTATGTTTTTGTAGGCATATTTATTACAGGTATGTTTCTATCAAATTTTGGACAGTTTATCCCGGCCTGGGACAGTGCGTATTTCAGCATGATGATGTCACAGAACATTCCTTTGAGAAAGTACTTAGAATCAAAGGCTGGCCTGATCTCTGTTAGTATAGTAGTGATGTTCTTGTTGTCTATACCCTATGTATACTTTGGTTGGCAGGCACTGGCTATTAATTTTGCCTGTGCAGTATATAATTTAGGGGTCAATGTGCCTGTAGTTCTTTATTTTGGGTCGTTCAACAAAAAACGGATCGACCTTGATAAAAGTGCAATAGGTAATATGCAAGGTACGAGTGCTACCCAGTTTTTAGTATTGTTGCCTTTAATGGCAGTACCATCTCTTCTTTATTTTCTGATCAAAACGTTTGTTTCTTTTGATATAGCCATAGCCGTACTATGTATTTTAGGGGCTGCAGGCGTTATTTTACGTAAAAAACTGCTCGATAAAGTCACTAAATCTTATAGAAAAAAGAAATATGTAATGATTGCCGGCTTTAAAGAAAAAGCGAATTAAAAAAGCATGTTATGATAACAACACAAAACCTAACCAAGAAATACGGTAGCCAAATGGTGCTGAATATAGAGCACCTAGAAATTCCAAAAGGACAAAGTTTTGGCCTTGTAGGAAATAACGGTGCTGGAAAAACCACTTTTTTTAGCTTGCTACTTGATTTGATACAGCCTACCACAGGTCATATTGTCAACAATGAAGTACAAGTCGATGCTAGCGAAGCCTGGAAGCCTTTTACATCGTCTTTTATTGATGAAACTTTTTTGATTGGGTATTTGACCCCAGAAGAGTATTTTTATTTTATCGGAGAGTTGAGAGGGCAGAACAAGGCTGATGTAGATGCATTATTATCTAATTTTCAAGATTTTTTTCATGGTGAGATTCTTGGACAGAAAAAATACCTGCGTGATCTTTCGAAAGGAAATCAAAAGAAAGCGGGTATTGTTGCTACTTTTATAGGAAACCCTGAAGTAGTGATTTTAGATGAGCCATTTGCCAATCTAGACCCGACTACCCAAATACGCTTAAAGCAAATCATTAAGGATTTGGCAGCAAAACAAGGTGTAACCGTTTTGGTGTCAAGTCATGATTTAATGCATATTACTGATGTATGCGAACGCATTGTGGTATTGAACAAGGGAGAAGTTGTAAAAGATATTGAAACTTCTGCAGAGACTTTAAAACAATTGGAAGCTTTTTTTGGAGCGAGTATTGCTCCTCAAGAAATGGCTTAGTATCTGTTATTTCTTAACAGATACTTAGTTACTAACCTTGGTTCGATTAAGACAAAGTCATTTGATTTGTTTTAATGGTCTGTTATTTGGATTATATCACTTTTGGCAATCTCATAATTATTTGGCCATAATCGCTATTATTCTGAGTTACATTGTATGGAAAAACAAAATGTGTGCCTGGGCATTATAATTTATTGCACTCTGAATATTTTCGGTGCACTTAGCACATTTATGGTCGCAAACGCCGTTGAGCTAATAATGCGATAGTATCACAAATCACAAAGACCCCCCAACATTTAAGTGAGGGGGTCAAATTATATTATAAAAAAATTCCCAAAAAAAAAGCGCATTCCTTACTAGACTATTGTGGGGCGATACGATAGTAAAGAAATTAGGAGCTTGCTTAATTTTCAGGAATATTTTTTGAATTTTCTAAGCTATATTTTAGCTTATGAAGAATTCGCTTGCCAAAGCATAATTAAGCAACAGGTTCTGCGGCTCTATGTCTTTTCTTAAAAAGATTTTCTAAGGTTCTGTTTATTTCTTGCAATTCAGGGGTCAAAGCTGAAAGGTTTCCGTTTACATCAGTGGTTACTTCTCTACCGCAATGAATGCATTCGTATTCTTTAATGTGTTGGGTCACTTTTTTTGAGACGGAGTAGCGATGTCCGAAAATGTTACAAAATACTTTTTTCATGCTGGGTAGGTTTAGGGCATTTTACAATTTTCAAAAATTGCAAAATAGTTTTAGGTTTGGTTCGGTTGGTATAACCTCCTTTCGAAAGTCATGAATTCAAGAACGTGGCATCCTTGCTTTTTATTGGGTAAGCGCCAATTTTTTTATCATTTTTTCGATGAACTGCTCAATTATCGATGAACGGTGATTTTTTTGTCGATGAAAAACCTCTTTCCCTTTTTATACTCAAGCACCTCATTATCAAAAAGTTCGATTGCAAGCAATGATTATACTTCCGTTTTTTTTAGTGAAAACACCTCATCCAATTTTCATATCTTTCACCAAGCAATTTTTTACCATGAACAAAACCAAAGAAACTCTAGTAACCGCTTTTGCCCTTTTCTCCCTTTTTTTTGGTGCAGGTAATTTACTGTTGCCTCCTCTTTTAGGATACAATGCCGGAGAAGATTGGCTATGGGTAACTTTCGGATTTATGATTACCGCAGTGGTGATTCCTATTTTGGGAATTTTGGCACATGCCAAGTTACAGGGCACTATGTATGATTTTGGCAAAAAAGTGTCACCAGCTTTTAGTACTATCTATTGCATTATTGTTTACCTCATCTCCATTACTATACCTTCTCCCCGAACAGCATCCGCCACTCATGAGATTGCTATACACCCTACTTTTGG
>QILY01000214.1 GCA_003232155.1 Maribacter sp. | reverse complement strand
ACCCAAATTAATGGGCGAAACTTCATGAAATCTATCTTTAAATTGGTGCTTATTATTAAGATGCTCTTTCTACTATTATGGTGTGCTAACGCCTTGCTCAGCGGCGTGGTAAAGGGGCGCGACTTTTGCTGTTTTTTAGCAAAAGTCATGGCGCTTTACCACGTCCGCTGGAGCATTTTGTTAGCTGCATTTACTGCTGCAAAACATCTTCATCGGATGGAAGCTCTAAAAGAGGGACTGTTTGAACAGCATTACCAGCAATCCCCTTTATTGATCCATACATATGGGTAGTGTTAAGCAAAACTTTATCAATTTGTTTTTCTCTTTTCTTCCATATATTTCGCATTGATCGCTGCTCTGATTCCAAATCAGATTTCATTTGTGTAAAACCTTCTACTATTGCTTCTATTTGCAGCTTAAACTCATTGCTTGTGAGAAAATCATATAACATTCCCATTTTATCGCCTTTATTTTCTTGGGTAACGATTGCTGTGCTTATTTGAATAATAGACTCTCGTAATACAGTGCAAAGCCCCTTAAACTCATCAAATGAGCAAATCCAAATTCCATCTTTTAAGCCCATCCGTTCCATATCTGGCGGCATTACCTCGGTAACCAACACCCCAATATTTGCATTTTTATCACGAATATCGGATTTGAATTTTTCAATCCAGGTTGGTTGAAATGATTTTGTTCGTTTGCTTTCGTAATAAATTGTCCCACAATTCTGGCGAGTTCGTGTATGAACTATTTGAAGGCAATCTGCCCCACGTTCACCTTTTTTAATTTCCTGAATTGCATCTAGAGGAAATTTTTCAGTCAACCATTCTTCAATACCTAACTCCTGTACTTCACCTTGAGTCTGCATTGAGCCTTGCTCTTGCTTTCTTTTCATTTCCTCAGTAAGTTTTTTCTGATCTTCTAACTGTTTCTGAAGCTCTTTAAACTTTAACTCATTTTTATCACTTTCTTCTTTCTGTATGCGTTTCTTTTCTTCAATAATTTGTTTATTCAGTTTTTTTTCTGATTCTGCCTTTATTGATTCTTCTAGCTCGTTCTTTTCCCTTTTTAGCTTTTCAAGATTAACAGTTGCTTTATTCAGCTCTTTTATTTTGCTTGATTTTTCATCTAGCTCTTCTTTAAGAGAACTAAGAGCATCAGATTGTTCCTCTTCAGCCTCTGCCTTTAATTGTTTTTTTAAAATCTTTTCCCTTTGCTTTATTTCACTCTTAACTTGCTTGTCAACCTCATTTTTTTGATTTTTCCTTTCTTCTTTTAAGAGCTTTTGATCATCTTCTAATTTCGTTGTTTGAGCTTCATATTTTCGTTTTTCTTTTTCTAAATCCTCACTATATTTCTTTTCCAATTGATCGGCTACTTGGTGATACAAAAGATCATTTACATCTATCTTTTCACCACACTTTGGACAATTAATCTTACTTTGTTCATTGCTCATAAGTTTCTTTCCTTTGCAGCTAACGCCAAGCATCACCGGCTGCCGAAAGTGGTGTGGCTGTAGCGTAGCGAAAGCCGCGCCGCTTTTGGCAGTCCGCGTGTATGCTTTTGTTAGGTGCTTTCACTCGCTTTACCCTTGAGATTGAATAAATACTCTCATATCGCCAATAGACTCTTGTAACTGTTCGTCTGTAAACTGCGCATTATGAGTGTTTTCAGGGTGGTGTATTTGATGGCGAATATATTCACTAATAATTTTTTGTTCATCTCTGGTATTACCATCACGCATAATTTTGATATAGGTAATTGTTTGCTTACCATTTTTGTAGTCAGTTAATAGTTCTTCACTTTCTATGAATCCATATAGCTCATTATGGTACTCATCGTTTGACTCTCCAAATGCCAGGAAATTAACTTCATTTAGCGAAGGATATGGTAATTCGTTGCGTCGTACATTGACAACTTCTTTATTCGGTTCATTTTTTATTAGCTTGATATGATCAAACTCCAATAATCTAACTATTGAGGGGCTATGCGTTGTTAACAGTATTTGTGTATTATCCGATTGAGATAATTCGATAAAAGCTTCTATAAGCTTTCTCTGGTGGTTCGGGTGTTGTGATGTTTCTGGCTCTTCAATAGCATAAATTATACTAGGGACATTATTTTCATTTTGTCTTCGCTCAGCTTCAGCCCTAAAGAAATTCAAAAGAATTAACCTCTTAACCCCGCTACCTCTCTTATTAATTGGTATATCTTCGTCACCTGTTATCGAAACACTTTTAAACACATCAATCCATTTGAGACTATCAGCGCTGGGGATTACTGGTGTTAAGCTGTCCGCTATTTCAGGGTTCATTTCATTGAGTTTTTCTAGCGTTTTTCCTACAACCTGATTTAGTTTTGCTTCCACTTCGCTTGCAACATCATTTAGACTCTCCATTAACCTTTGGTCTTTCAGAATTTCCTGAACCGCTAATTTCATTGGATTCTGAACTTCATTATCTCCATCACTGTTCTTTCTATCGGATTGAAATAGCGAATACAAAGGCATATAGTTTTTTAATTGAGTCCAAGTATTTTTTGCATCTTCTTTTGCTAACTCAATTTCAACTTCTTCTAATTGCAAATTATCCGAATAATGATTCCATATGGATTTACGTATTTCTGCATTTTTTGTTTTATCTTCACAGTCGATATTATTTTCTGTTAATATATTTTTTAAATCTGTATTCTTTTTTAGAAGCAAACCTGCGCAGTCAGGGTTTGCTGGGTGATGAGCATTAATAAATATTTTTTCTTTGCCCGCGTTGGGGTATTTTTTAGTTATTTCTAAACACCCCTCTTGAGTTAATAGATACTCATCAGCCAAGCTTGTTGGATTCGTTGCATCAATTGTTAAAATGTGAGGCAGGTTGCTGAAAACCAAACTAATTCTTATTTCCGTATCACCTTCATTTTTAGATTTCTTATTTACATCATCTTTATCAAGTTTGATTACACCCTTATTTTCATTGAAAAAAACATCAAGTGCTTCTAAAACCGTTGATTTACCAATATCATTTTTACCCACAAAGACATTTAAATCATCGAGGTCAATTACTATTTCGTCTTGATATGATCGAAAATTTGCTATTTTGATTTTATCAATTTTCATGCTTTGCAATGTCCTATATTTCTTCCATTGGTCATCATTCTTTTTGCACCTAACGTCTGCATCAGCGGTTGGCGTAAGCAACGTGTTTTTTGTGTATAATGGCGAAGCCATACACAAATAATGCGTTGCTTACGCCAATCCGTTGTATGCATTTGTTAGGCCTGCGATATTCGTGCACTAAATTCCGCCGCCCTCTATGTAACGAGCTAGGCCATCTAAATCAGGAAATAATGTTTTTTCATGTATTTGCAATTTTTCCAGGTCTTTTTTTATCTGAAATTTATTTTTTACTGGCACCTCAAACCAATCTAACTTATCCCAAGGAATTTTTTCATCTTCTATTTCCTCTAACCCTACATCAATGTGTTCTTTTCCACTGTAAGTAAATCTTGCGTGTTGAGATTCAATTCTCTTATTAAAGACCCAAGGAACAATAATTCTCGGCTCAACAATCTTATTCTTAAAGAGACCATCACTATCCTTTTCCTCATTTTTCAATAGAATTCCATTTTTTATTCCACTTTTATCTCGAAACCTAACTGTACTATTTTTCCTATCTTTTCGATTTTTTAATTTCAAATACCAAAACTGACCGGCTTTATCATGAAGTTTTTCATCTCTTACGGAAAAATACAATCCAATTAATGGGTGCAATGACCAATCCAAAAGCAATGTAGGTAATCCGTGATGCTGGGCTATACACAACCATTCATCCAATGTTGGTGATTCGCCATCTGAAGGCTGAAAAGAGTTACCTATACTTTGACTCGAAGCATACCGGCGAAATCTTTCTAAAAGTGCATATTGCAATTCCACAATACAATCTGATGTGCAAGAATAAAGTTGACTATAAAAATTTATTGTTTCTTTATTTCGTAAAAGGCGTGGCTTTAATGCATGACCTTGTTCAGATTCACCTCTATAAAAATATCTTGTATGAGGATGTGTTTGTTTTTTTGAAAACTCATTGAGCAGCCATGCGACAGATTCTATTTCTCTTTTTGTACCCATAGTATGCTCCCTATCAATTGCCATTTTTTGAAGGCCTAACGTCTTGCTCACCTGCCTATTTCATTTATGCTATTCAAGCATAAATGAAAGGCCGACAAAATAGGTCAGGTGCAGCTACTTGTTAGCATCGTGTTGATTTACTCCGTATTGCTCGGCTTTACTACCGCTGTATATTCTTTGGGTTTTAAGATGCGAATACAACCATTATGCTTCATCATTGCACAAATATTGACATGACCATAATGAGAAAAGCGGATTGACTTAAATGCCCACTCAGACTGAATGCTATTTTCGAAACCGGTGCTCTACAATTCGACTCTGCTTTATTTTAGAATCCACCATTTTAGCACCCAAATTAATGGGCGAAACTCTATGCCATTTATCTTTAAATCGGTGCTTAGTATTAAGATGCACTTTCTACTATTATGGAATGCTAACAGTTGAGTAGACAGAGTGTAGTTTATCCATACTTAGTAAATCTCAATAGCTCATAACTTAAGGTTTCTCGTTTTTCACCTTTAAAGCCATCTATCCAGAGTGTGTCATATTCAATATTTAGTAACTCTCAATACCCGCTATTTAGTAACTCTGTCTATTACCGGAGTCTTATCTGTGTTTGTCCGAGGCGTTTATTGGTCTTTCCGCCCAGGCTCGGGCACGGATTAACATCTATAGGCATTCAGATAATTAGCTACATTTTTCTCAGATAATTAGCTACATTTTTCTCAGAATAATATTCAATATAATCAATCACTTATAGTTTCATAATGTGTAATTAATTATCTGAACGTCTATAAGGTAGCATATGAAATTCATTGGTTACAATATGGTTGAACTTTCTAATGGGTTTCAGGATAGGTCCATAAAACTTTTAAAACAAAGGCTTAAGAGGAAGTGTGCGGATATACATTTAAGGTTGGGGCTACCTGAGAGCATTGAGGAGGTTGTGTTGTTCGTTATATCAAAACAAAATGTTGTCTGCAAAAGTCAATTACACGGATTGACAATTTGTTCCGAACATTCGTGCTATATGTAATCTGTATTTGCCTTTTGATATGCCCATTCCTATTACGCCTCACCGTGCCTTGCCTGAACGAAAAGTGCCTCAGCATCACGCTTACTCAGGTCATTGTGAACGGCCCCTTCCCGTCTGGCAGAATACTTTGGAATATGGAGAGGATACGGTTCATCGCCATCAATTTCAGTTTCGAGTGCGACTTTAATTCAGTGTACAATGCAAGCATAAAACAGAAAACATACCCAAATGGTCTTTTTTTGAATTACATGCCATAAAATATGAATAATAATAAACTTGATTTGATCTCTACACTCGGCTTTTTCTGTCCGTTATTACTTTTTTTAACACTACTTTCAAATGCTGCTTCTGCTGAAACAAGAGTAGCGTTAGTAATTGGAAATGCCAATTATAAATCTTCTCCCTTAGTTAATCCTGCCAATGATGCTGCTGATATGAGTGCCGCACTCAGAAAACACGGTTTCGATGTGGACTCGCACATCAATCTTGACAGGAAAAGCATGCGTCAGGCGATAAGAAATTTTGGCGAAAAACTTAAACGTTCTGATGTCGGTTTGTTTTATTATGCAGGACACGGTATACAAATAAAGGGGAAAAACTATCTGATTCCGTTGTCAACGGACGTGAGTTCAGCAGATGAAGTGCAGGATGAAAGTATTGATGCAAATTCTATCTTAAGAAAAATGGAATCAGCTGGAAATGATCTCAATATAGTTATTCTGGACGCCTGTAGAAACAACCCATTTGCACAAAGTTTTCGAAGTATAAATCATGGCCTGGCAAGAATGGAGGGGCCCGTTGGTTCATTCATCGCCTATGCGACGGCACCAGGTTCCGTCGCAGCCGATGGACGTGGCAGGAATGGGGTTTATACACAATATTTGTTACAAGCTTTAAATCAACCTGGACTTACCATAGAGCAAACCTTTAAAAGTGTGCGCAACAAGGTAAAAAATGCAACTCAGGGCAAACAAATCCCATGGGAATCTTCCTCTTTAACCGGGGAGTTTGTTTTTAATACCGACGCTAATGAAAGCGTAATAGCTGCGGTAAAACCTCCCCCGGTTAATACTAATAAATACCTTCAAGTTATTGCCAATGTACCCAATGCAGAAATTTTAATTAATGATGTTTATAGGGGTATCATAAATAGTAAAGGTGTATTAAATATTGAAAATATTCAGGAAAACCAAGTAGAAGTTTTAATAAAAGCGGAGGGTTATAAAACGGAAAAAAAACAAGTAGCATTAGTTCCTAATCAATGGAAAACAATAAATATTATTCTGATTCCTGATATACCGCCCCAGTTACCTTCTCAGCCATTGAATGACAGGTCTACAGGTAGCCATGAATGTATCAATAAACAACGAGCGATATTAACAACTAAGGTTGAATTTATCACAAATAATGGACGATGGTTTGTGAAAAGAGATATGCCAGAATTAAAAATCATGATGATACAAGCGTTTAAAAAGTATGGCTTGGACTTTATTGATATTGATCTAACAGGTGAAAACTTACACAAGCAAGATAAGCAACTGAATTTCATCAAACGCAGCAATGCAAATTATTTAATCAGGTTTTCTTCCAGCGTTAATGAAAGCACAATTAAAGCCTTTAAAACCAACATAAAGACAATCTCTGGAGATTTAAGTCTGGAACTGATAAATATAAAAGACAGAAATGTAATAGGTTTTGCTACTCAGGTATTTAGAAAAGCCGGATTAGACAGAAAACAAATCCTCCGAGAAGCATTAAAACAAGAAATCAGCAGCTTGACTAAAGATATAGTGAGTCAGGTCTGTGATATACCCGTAGCGTTATAGTAAAAGATCCGTCTAAACCACCCTATCAGGATAATATTGATCGAGTGGTGGAAATGAAATTTAAAGGCGATAAATGGGGGAGAGGTCAAGAAGATGCCTATGAATAAATCGCTGGAGAAAATAACGAACTAAAACTGATGGAACGTACATTTCGCGCACTATTTTTCCTGATTATTGAATTAATATTTATCTTCAAATGCCCTTACTCAAAAGAATATGCCCACCATGTATC